>DATHQA010000382.1:0-12288 GCA_035483375.1 Rhizomicrobium sp.
CGCGTTTCTTCGGGCGTATAGAATTCGGCGAGCCGGTCCACGACATAGCGCAGATCCGAGATGAGCAATTGCGTCTTGGGATGGGGCGAGGCCTTGCCGCTTGTCCAGCGTGAGACGGTGGCGGGCGAAACGGTGGCCATATTGGCCACGTCCATGCTTTTGAGCCCGCCGCGCTTCTTCAGCGCATCCAGAATGCTCGCCACCGCCGTCGCCGCCATGTTGTTTCCGCGTCCTCTACAATATCAATTCCGTTTCCTTTTCATAAATAGGAATTATGAAAGAGATATGCAATATTGGCACGGCAGATATGTTCTTGAAATGTTCTCAGCTTCTGCTATCTTTTCGGGGTCGGTGATGAGGCCGCAAAAGACATAGGAGAAGTGCTTTGGCTCGCCTTGACCGAAGGCTCGCCCTGACTATAGTGCGCCGCCTCGCGGGATACCGTTTTCAGCGGAATCGCGCGAAAACCTAAGGATCAGGATCATGTTCGCGGTTATCCGCACCGGCGGAAAGCAATATCGGGTTGTCAAAGACGACGTGCTCAGCGTCGCGAAGCTCGAAGGCGAGGTCGGCTCGACACTGAAACTTGCCGAAGTGCTCATGCTCGGCGGCGATGCGCCCAAATCCGGTGCGCCGCTCGTCGATGGCGCCCTCGTGGAAGCGGAAATCGTGGAACATGGACGCGGTCCCAAGGTCGTCGCGTTCAAGAAGAAGCGCCGCAAGAACACGCATCGCAAACGCGGGTCTCGCGCGCATTTCACGACGCTCAAGATCATTTCGATTTCGGCAGGCTAGGACCATGGCGCACAAGAAAGCAGGCGGCTCTTCACGCAACGGGCGCGACTCGGCGGGTCAGCGGCTCGGCGTGAAGAAATTCGGCGGCGAGGAGATCGCGCCGGGCAACGTCATCGTGCGCCAGCGCGGCACCAAATTCTACGCCGGCGAAGGCGTCGGCATGGGCAAGGACCACACACTGTTCGCGACGCGAGGCGGCAAGGTGCAATTCCACACCGGCTTCAAGCGCCGTACGTTCGTATCGGTCCTCACGGCGGACACGATGCAAGCGCCGGCCAAGACGGCGGCAAAATAGGCGGCCTTGAACTGAGGCCGCCACCCATTGGCGGCCCATGAGGCGAGGGAGATGGTCCGCCATCTCCCTTTTTTGTCCCTCGGCAAAGAGGGACATGCCATGAGATTGCAGACGGACAGATTGCTCTTGCGCCCGCCGGAACGGGCGGATTGGGCCACACTTATCGCAATGATCGGGGATTACGACGTGGCGAAGAACCTAGCCAATGTCGCCCATCCTTTCACGCAAACGCAGGCGCACGAATTCTACGACCGCATGGAAGATGGCCGCGCCAAGGGCGAAGTCTGGCCTTTTGCGATCTTCCGCAAAGGCGACAGCGCCTATATCGGCGGCGTGGGTTTGCGGCTTTCGGACGGGCAATTCGAACTTGGCTACTGGCTGGGCCGCGCCCATTGGGGCCGCGGTTATGCGACAGAGGCCGCCCGCCGCGCGCTGGGTTTTGCGTTCCACGATCTGAAGGCCCAAGCGGTGTGGGCCGGGTGGTTTCACGACAATCCACGCTCCGGCCATGTGCTTGAGAAATTGGGCTTCCGCTTCACGCATAGCGAACCGCGCGATTGCCTTGCACGTGGGCAAGCCGTTAATTGCCACCTGACGACGCTCGCCCGCGAGGATTTCGGGCGGCAACGAAAATCGCTTGGAGCCGCATGAAATTTCTCGATATCGCCAAGGTTTATATTTCGAGCGGCGCGGGCGGTAACGGCTGCGTCGCTTTCCGGCGCGAGAAATTCATCGAATATGGCGGGCCTTGGGGCGGCGATGGCGGCAAGGGCGGCGATGTGTGGGCGGAGGCGGTGGACAATCTCAACACGCTCATCGACTACCGCTTCCAGCAGCATATGCGCGCGAAAAACGGCGAAGGCGGCAAGGGCAAATTGATGTCGGGCGCGGGCGGGGCCGATGCGGTGCTGCGCGTGCCGCCGGGCACGCAGATTTTCGAAGAAGACGGCGAAACGCTCATCGCCGATCTCGCGCAAACGGGCGAGCGTGTGATGCTGCTCAAAGGCGGCAATGGCGGCTTCGGCAATGCACATTTCAAAAGCTCGACGAACCAAGCGCCGCGTCATGCCAATCCCGGTCAGCCCGGCGAAGAGAAAACCATCATTTTGCAGTTGAAGCTTATCGCCGATGTGGGACTCATCGGTTTGCCCAATGCGGGCAAATCGACGTTTCTTTCGCGCGTGTCGGCGGCGCGGCCCAAGATCGCCGATTATCCGTTCACGACACTTGCGCCGCAATTGGGCGTGGTGAAAAGCGGCGAGACCGATTTCGTGCTGGCCGATCTGCCCGGCTTGATCGAAGGCGCGCATGAAGGCGCGGGCCTGGGCGATAAATTTCTCGGCCATGCCGAACGCTGCGGCGCGATCCTGCATCTCATCGATGGCACGCAAAGCGAAATCGCGCGCGCATATAAGACCATTCGCGGCGAACTCGAAGCATTCGGACATGGCTTGATGGACAAGCCGGAGATCGTCGCGCTCAACAAGATCGATGCGATCGAAAAATCCGCATTGAAGAAGAAACTCGCTTCGCTCGAAAAAGCCTGCGGCCATTCCGTCTTCGCAATGTCCGGCGTCAGCGGCGAAGGCGTGGACGACGTGTTGCACGCGCTTGCGTGTGAGATCGTCAAGCGCCGCCAGACCGGGCGCAGGCAACCGGCACGCGACGAGGCGTGGTCGCCATGAGCGATCTGTTCAAGGATACGCATCGCATCGTCATCAAGATCGGTTCGGCTTTGCTTGTCGATGCGCAAACGGGCGCACTGCGCCGCGATTGGCTTTCCTCGCTTTGTGCCGATGTCGCCGCGCTGAAACGCGAAGGCCGCGAGGTCATTCTTGTTTCGTCCGGCGCGATCGCACTCGGTCGTCGCGCGCTCAATCTGAAATCTGGTTCGCTGCGTCTTGAAGAAAGTCAGGCGGCCGCTGCTGCAGGTCAGGTGCGTTTGGCGCAAGCCTATGCCGAAAGCCTCGCACGCGAGAATATCGTTGCGTCGCAAATTCTGCTTACGCTTGGCGACACCGAAGAACGCAGGCGTTATCTCAACGCGCGCGCCACGCTCAAGACTTTGCTCGAACTCGGCAGTGTGCCTGTCATCAACGAGAACGATACGGTGGCGACAGCGGAAATCCGCTTCGGTGACAATGATCGCCTCGGCGCGCGCGTGGCGAGCATGATGGAAGCCGACAGTCTTGTGCTTCTTTCCGATGTCGACGGGCTTTACACCTCCGATCCCACGCGCGATGCCAATGCCGAACACATTGCCGAAGTCTCCGCGATCACGCCCGCGATTGAGGCAATGGCAGGCGGTTCCGTTTCAGGTGTGGGCCGTGGCGGTATGGCGTCGAAACTTATCGCTGCGAAAATCGCAACCGCCGCGGGCTGCGAAGTCGTCATCGCGAAAGGCAAGGTCGATCACGCGATTGCCGCGATCCGCAAAGGCGCACGCGCCACGCGCTTTCATGCGAGCACCACACCGGCCGCCGCGCGCAAGCGTTGGATCGCAGGCGGCTTGAAACCGCAAGGTATTCTTGTCATCGACAAAGGTGCGGTGCGCGCACTCGGCGAAGGCAAAAGCTTGCTACCTGCGGGCGTTCGCAAAGTCGAAGGCGCGTTCGGGCGCGGCGACGCGGTCACCGTGCGCGATGCAGCGGGCCGCGAAGTCGCGCGCGGGCTTGCAGCTTACGGTGCGGAGGACGCCGCGCGCATCGCGGGCAAACGCACGGTCGAAATCGAAGCCATTCTCGGCTATCGTGACCGCGACGAGATGATCCATCGTGACGATCTCGCGCTCACGGCCACTATCGGAGCGGACGAATGAACATCCGCGAAAACACGCTTGCCGCCGAAATGCATACGATCGGTGTCGCGGCGCGCGAGGCCGCGCGGATCTTGCGCGAAGCAACGACCGAACAAAAGAACCGTGCGCTTGTTGCTGCAGCCAATGCCATTCGCGGGCGTGCGAGAGAAATCCTTGCCGCTAACGCGGAAGATATCGGCGCCGCAAAAGCCGCCAATCTTTCGCCTGCTATGCTCGATCGTCTCGCGCTTGATGAAAAACGCGTAGAGGCGATGGCATCCGGTGTCGAAGCAGTGACAACGCTTGCCGATCCTGTCGGCCGCGAGCTCGCGCGCTGGACGCGACCCAACGGTCTCGACATTGCGCGTGTGGCGACGCCTATCGGCGTTATCGGAATCGTCTATGAAAGCAGGCCGAATGTGACTGCGGATGCGGCAGCGTTGTGCCTCAAATCCGGCAATGCGGCGATCCTGCGCGGCGGTTCGGAATCCGCGCGTTCGTCCGCGGCCATTCATGCGGCGATTGTCGAAGGTCTGCGCGCGGCGCAATTGCCCGCCGCCGCGATCCAATTGGTGCCGACGCCGGATCGCGCCGCTGTCGGTCTCATGTTGAAAGGCCTCGACGGCACCATCGATCTCATCGTGCCGCGCGGCGGCAAGGGGCTTGTCGCGCGCGTGCAGGATGAAGCGCGCGTGCCCGTGCTCGCGCATCTCGAAGGCCTTTGTCATGTTTATGTGCACGAGGAGGCCGATCTCGCGATGGCGCGCGCGATTGTGCTGAACGCCAAGATGCGCCGTACGGGAATTTGCGGTGCGGCGGAGACATTGCTTATCGACAAAGCGATTCTGAAATCGCACGCGCCGTATATTCTTGCCGATCTCAGAAATGCCGGCTGCGAAATCCGCGCCGATGAAGCGGTGCGCGCGATCTTTCCGGATTCCGTGCCTGTCGCAGAAGAGGATTGGCGCACCGAATATCTTGAAGCGATCATTTCGGTGAAAGCTGTCGATGATATCGAAGACGCGATCCATCACATCGAGACTTATGGCTCGCATCATACCGAAGCGATTGTCACAGACGATGCGCGCGCCGCGGAGCGTTTCCTCTCCGCGCTCGATTCCGCGATTGTGTTGTGGAATGCCTCCACGCAATTTGCCGATGGTGGCGAATTCGGCATGGGTGCGGAAATCGGAATCGGCACAGGCAAGCTGCATGCGCGCGGCCCCGTGGGCGTGGAACAACTGACGACATTCAAATATGTCGTGCGCGGCACGGGCCAGACGCGGCCGTGAAACGCTCGCATTGGATCGCGCCGCCCGCGCCCGTAACGAAGGGTATCAAGATCGGATTGCTCGGCGGTTCGTTCAATCCGGCGCATTCGGGTCATCTGCATATCAGCGAAACGGCGCGCCAACGCCTCGGCCTCGATTATGTGTGGTGGCTTGTGGCGCCGCAGAATCCACTGAAGCCTGTCGCGGGCATGGAATCGCTCGCGCGCCGCGTGGAATTCGCTCATGCACTTGCTGCGCACCATCGGCACATTGCGGTGCTCGACATCGAACATGCACTCGGCACGCGTTACACGATCGACACATTGATGAAACTGAAACGCCGCTTTCGCGAGGCACGTTTCGTCTGGATCATGGGCAGCGACAATCTCGAAAATTTCCATTGCTGGAAACGCTGGCCCGAAATAATCGAGAGCATGCCCATCGCGGTTATCACGCGGCCGGGCAGCGTGCTTGCAGCGCTTCATGCGAGGCCACTATTGCGGTTTCATCGCGCGCGCGTCTTTCCATTGAACCGGCTTGCTTATAAAAAGCCGCCCGCCATTGCGCTTATCGATGGGCCGCGCAATGCCGAAAGTGCGACGGCCATTCGCGAGGCCGCCTTGCGCGATGAGGCCTTGGTGCGTGCGATTCCGCCATGTTAGAATGACCCCGCAATTGAAGCGCCTCGAAAGGATGCAATCCTGACCCGCAAAGCCCCCGCCGCCAAACGCGCGCCCAAGAAAGCTGCACCGAAGCGCGCCCAGCCTAAACAGGAAAAGCCGGAGCACACGCTGCTCGACCGCATCCTCAAATCGCTCGACGACGACAAGGCGGAAAATATCGTGACCATCGATCTCGAAGGCCGTTCGGCGTTCGCCGATGCATTCGTCATCGCCAATGGCCGTTCGGGGCGCCATGTCGCCTCGATTGCGGAGCATCTTGCGCGGCGCTTGAAAGAAGCGGGTTACGGCACGCGGCCTGTCGATGGCTTGCCACAGGGCGATTGGGTGCTCGTCGATGCAGGCGATGTGATCGTGCATATCTTCCGGCCCGAAGTGCGCGATTATTACAATCTCGAAGGCATGTGGACGCCGCGCGAAACACGAAGGCCCAGGGCTAAGAAAGCCGTTGCGGCAGCTGCACGTTAATCCGCGATGCGTTTGCATATTCTCGCTGTGGGCCATGCGCGCGGTACGGCGGAAGCGACCCTCACCGAAGATTTCGTCGGTCGCGCCGTCGCGATGGGCCGGCGCATGGGATTTTCCGCCGTCAACGTCGTGGAAGTCGCGGTCTCAAAAAAGCACGATGTCAAATCCCGCATGGCGGAGGAGTGCGAGAAGCTTGCCGCGCGTGTGCCGGACGGGGCCCATGTCGTCATGCTTGACGCGAAGGGCAAAGGCATGACGTCTGAGGAATTCGCAGACATGCTCGGCGCGCTGCGCGATGCGGGAACCGGCGATCTGTGCTTCGTCATCGGCGGACCGGATGGGCTTGCGCCGTTGCCCGGCATCCGCGCGGGCCGCAGCCTCGCGTTCGGGCTGCAGACTTGGCCGCATCTTCTCGTGCGCGCGGTGCTGGCCGAGCAGATCTATCGCGCTCTGACGATCCTGGCGGGGCATCCCTATCATCGGGGGTAAAGGTTGCATTCCGCGCATTAGTGGAGTGTTAACCATGGAAGGACAAAGTAAGTCCGACGGAGTAGGTGTGGCCTATGGAAATCAAGGGCAGCGGCAGGATCGATTCCGTAACCGTTCGGCGGGCGTCCAAATCGTCTTCGACCGGCAGCGGCGATTTCAAGCTCTCCGATGCGGCCGATACGCCGCGCGCATCGGTGGTGACGGGGCCTGGGCCGTTAGCAGCAGTTGACAATATCCTCATGTTGCAGAGCCTCGACGATTCCACGTCAGGCCGTTCGCGCGCGATCGCGCATGGTGCAAGCTTGCTTGAAATGCTTGATGATGTGCGCGACGGCTTGCTCGCGGGCGGCATCCCACGCATCACGCTCAACCGCATCGCCAATGCGGTGAGCCGCCGTCACGACGGTTTCGCCGATCCGAAATTGCAGGGCGTGCTCGACGAGATCGAATTGCGCGCCCGCGTGGAGCTTGCAAAGCTCGAACAGGCTGATCGCAGAGTCGCATAGATTCTCATTTTAGCCCCATCCATCCGACGCGCGGACGCGCATCGAGATAACTCTTTTGCGTTCGTCGACGCGAACGCGATGAGTGGCAGGGTCAAGCCCTGCCATGATGGAATAGGGGTAGTTCTAAATATCCAGCAACAGACGCTGCGGGTCTTCCAGATTTTCCTTCACGCGCACCAGGAACGTCACGGCTTCTCGGCCATCTACGAGACGGTGATCGTAGGACAACGCCAGATACATCATCGGCCTGATCTCGACCTTGTCGTCGATGGCGACGGGCCGCTTCTGGATTTTGTGCATGCCCAGAATGCCCGATTGCGGCGAGTTCAGAATGGGCGTGGACATGAGCGAGCCGAACACACCGCCATTCGAAATCGTGAATGTGCCGCCCTGCAATTCTTCGAGCTTCAATTTGTTGTCGCGCGCGCGCTGGCCAAAATCGTTGATAGCGGCCTCGATGCCCGCAAGCGAAAGCGTGTCCGCGTTGCGCATGACGGGCACGATCAAGCCGCGTTCCGTCGAAACGGCAACGCCGATGTCATAGTAATTCTTGTAGACGATATCGTCGCCTTCGATCTCGGCATTGACGTTGGGCAATTCCTTCAACGCGGCGATGCATGCCTTCACGAAGAAACCCATGAAGCCCAGGCGTACGCCATGCTTCTTCTCAAAATCGTCTTTGTATTCGACGCGCAATGCCATGACGTGACTCATATCGACCTCGTTGAAGGTCGTGAGCTGGGCTGCGGTGTTCTGCGATTCCTTGAGGCGCAGTGCGATCGTGCGGCGCAGACGGCTCATCGCGACGCGCTCTTCCCGGTCGGCGCGCGGACGCGGGCCTGATGCAACAGGGGCGGGCGCGCGAGGCGCTTGCGTCGCGCGCGCTTCAAGAGCGGCCAGCATGTCGCCTTTCGTGACGCGGCCATCTTTGCCCGTGCCGCTCACTTGCGCAGGATCGAGATTGGATTCTTCGGCGATGCGCCGCACGGATGGCATAACCGGCGCATCCGCTTTCGGTGCGGGCGGCGGAGGCGGTGGTGCCGCTTGCGCAACAGGCTTCGGCGGTTCGACCGGTTTCGGCGCGGGTGCCGCGGCGGCAGGTGCCTCTTTCGCAGACGTTGCGCCAGCGCCTTCCGCAATCGCGCCAAGGATCGCGCCGACCTGAACCGTGCCGCCTTCCTTCGCGGAGATGGATTCGATGGTGCCGGAGGCAGGCGCGGGTACTTCGACCGTCACCTTGTCGGTTTCGAGTTCGACCAGCGGTTCGTCACGCGAAACCGCATCACCTTCCTTCTTGAACCATCGCGCCACGGTCGCCTCGGTGACGGATTCGCCCATCGCCGGGACTTTGATCTGAATGCTCATGGAATTTCTCCGCGCGAACCGCGCTGTTATAGCGTCAAAGCCGCGTTGAGGAACGCCTTAAGTTCGGCCACATGCTGGCTCATGAGGCCCGCCGCGGTCGAGGCATATTCGGGCCGCCCCGCATAATGCGGCCGCGCCGTGCTGCCGAGGGCGGCGAGCGAATCCTCGATGCGCTCTTCCACGAAGTGCCACGCGCCCTGATTCTTGGGCTCTTCCTGACACCACACGATATCGGCCTTGGGGAAGCGGCGAAGCTCCTGCGCCAGCGCCTTGTCGGGGAACGGATAAAGCTGCTCTATGCGCAGGATCTGGATGCGGTTTTCGTTGCGCTTCTCGCGCTCCTCCATGAGGTCGAAATAGACTTTGCCCGTGCAAAGCACCACGCGCTTGATCTCGGCATCCGGCACAAGCTTCACAGTCGTCGCACCGGGCACAACCTCCGCCTGATCGAGGAAGATGCGGTGGAACGACGAGTTCGGTCCCATATCCGACAGGAACGAGATGCAGCGTTTGTTACGCAACAGCGATTTCGGCGTCATGAGGATGAGGGGTTTGCGGAATGGCCGATGCATCTGGCGGCGCAGGATGTGGAAGTAGTTCGCGGGCGTCGTGGGACAAGCGACCTGCATATTGTCCTGCGCGCAGAGCTGCAGATAGCGCTCAAGCCGCGCAGAAGAATGCTCCGGCCCCTGCCCTTCGTAACCATGCGGCAACAGCATCACGAGGCCGCACATGCGCAGCCATTTCATCTCGCCCGATGAAATGAACTGGTCGATGACGACCTGGGCGCCATTGGCGAAATCGCCGAATTGCGCTTCCCACAGCACAAGCGCCTTGGGTTCCGCAAGGCTGTAGCCATATTCGAAACCGAGCACAGCTTCCTCGGAGAGTAATGTGTCGATGACTTCGAATTCCGCCTGACCTTCGCGGATGTGATTGAGGGGCACGTAGCGGTTTTCGTTTTCCTGATCGACAAGCGTGGAATGGCGCTGGCTGAACGTGCCGCGCGCGGAATCCTGTCCCGACAGGCGCACGGGATAGCCTTCGTCGAGTAGTGTGCCGAAAGCGAGCGCCTCGCATGTCGACCAATCGAAACCCTCGCCGGTTTCGAACATCTTCTCCTTCGCCTGCAATTGCCGCGCGATAGTTTTGTGCAGGTTGAAATCCTGCGGTGGCGTGTAAAGCGCGGCGCCTACTTTCTTCAGCGCTTCGAGCGAGGCATCGGTTTGCCCGCGCCTATCGCCTTCGCTTGCCTTTTCAAATCCGCTCCAGCGCCCGTCGAGCCAATCGGCGCGATTGGGCCGGTGCGCTTTGGAAGCGTCGAACTCCTCGTCAAGGCGCTTGTTGAAATCGCCGATCATCGTCTTGATGTCGGCTTCGGTCAGCGTGCCTTCGGCGACAAGCTTCGTCGCGTAAAGCTCCAGCGTCGTCGGATGGTCCTTGATCGCGCGATACATGAGCGGCTGCGTGAACGCCGGTTCGTCGGTCTCGTTATGGCCGAAGCGGCGATAGCAGAACATGTCGATGACGACGTCCTTGTGGAACAACTGCCGGAATTCGGTAGCGATGCGCGCCACATGCACGACCGCTTCGGGATCGTCGCCATTCACATGGAAGATCGGCGCCTGCACCATCAGCGCCACATCGGACGGATAGGGCGAGGAGCGCGAATAGATCGGCGCGGTCGTGAAGCCGATCTGGTTGTTGATGATGAAATGGATCGTACCGCCGGTGTTGAACCCCTTCGTGCCGCTCATCGCGAAGCATTCGGCGACGACACCTTGGCCCGCAAACGCCGCATCGCCGTGCAGAAGCAGCGGCAATACACTTGTGCGCGTTTCGGTATCGCCCAATTGCTGCTGCTTGGCGCGCGCCTTGCCGAGCACGACGGAATCCTCGGCTTCGAGATGCGATGGATTGGCCGTCAGCGAGAGATGAACCTTGCGATTGTCGAATTCGCGGTCCGATGAAGCGCCCAGATGATATTTCACATCGCCCGAACCTTCCACTTCACTTGGGTTCGCGGCACCGCCCTGGAACTCATGGAAGATCTGGCGATAGGGCTTGCTCATCACATTGGCGAGCACGTTGAGGCGGCCGCGATGGGCCATGCCGAGCACGATCTCCTTCACGCCCAGTTGCCCGCCGCGCTTGATGATCTGTTCGAGCGCGGGGATCGTTGCTTCACCGCCGTCAAGCCCGAAACGCTTCGTGCCGAGGAAACGCACGGAAGCGAATTTCTCGAAGCCTTCGGATTCGATGAGTTTGTTGAGGATCGCGCGCTTTCCTTCTTTCGTGAACGCGATCTCCTTGTCCGGCCCTTCGATGCGGCGTTGCAGCCAATCCTTCTGCTCCGGATCGGTGATGTGCATGAACTCATAGCCGATGCGCCCGCAATAGGTGCGCTTCAATATCTCCACCATGCGGCGCGGCGTGGCCGTCTCAAGGCCGAGCACCCCATCGATGAAGATGGGCTTGTCCATGTCCTCGGTGTGGAAGCCGTAGAAATTGGCATCGAGCTGCGGCATGGGCGGCTTCGCGGTAAGGCCGAGTGGATCGAGATTGGCCGCCATATGTCCCAGCACGCGATAGGCGCGCACGAGCTGGATCGCGCGCACAGAATCCTGCGATGCCGCGCGCAAATCGCCTTCGCTCGTAGCCCCCGATTTCTTCGGCACCCATTGGCCGGTGAGCGCGCTGACGATTTCGCCGTTTTCGAGCCTGAGCTTCGCGTCGCGCCGCCACTGAGGCCCGCGGCCAAGCTGCGTCGCCGACAATCCCTGTTCGCCGAGGTCGGCGAAGAAGGCGCGCCAGCTTTCGTCCACCGCATCGGGGTTCTCCTGCCATTGGGCATAGAGATGCTCGATGAAGGGCGCGTTGGCGCCGGAGAGAAATGAGGTTGTCTCGAAGACTTCGTTGGAAGTCCGGTTCAGGCGGTCGGGTGTGATTTGGCTGGTCATCGTCCGTCGGCGTTAACTGATCGGAAATAAATGGAATACGACGGTTAATATGGGGTTGATAGGGCAATAATACGACCTCATATCAATTTCATTTCGGGAACTTCGCTCCTGCCTGTATGAACCGGCTATGGAGCTTAAACGTCTGACATCTTTGGATGGATTGCGAGGCATCGCTGCCCTGTCGGTGGTGGTGTGGCACTGGCAGCATTTCTACGCGGTTGGCGGGCCATGGCAGGAGGGCAAGCGGGCAACGGAACCATTTTTTGCCGTGCTGAAGCCGCTTTACCTGCAGGGTTGGGCGGCAGTGGACCTGTTCTTCGTGCTGTCCGGCTTCGTGTTCTTCTGGCTTTACGGCGAAGCGATCCGCACGCGTGAGACGGGGGCTTGGCGTTTCGCCCTGCTGCGGTTCTCCCGGCTTTATCCGCTGCATTTTGCGATGCTTATGCTTGTGGCGGCATTGCAGTTTTTGTTCTTCCGCGAACATGGAATGTTTTTCATCTATCAGGCGAATGACTGGCGGCATTTCATCTCGAACCTGTTCACGGTGCAGAGCTGGATGCCTAGCGGGCCGCAGAGTTTCGACGGACCTGCCTGGTCGGTGTCGGTCGAGACTCTCTTGTATGTGTTGTTCTTCGTCGCATGCCGCGCAGGTTTGAAAGCGG
>DATHQA010000383.1:0-12682 GCA_035483375.1 Rhizomicrobium sp.
GTGCATGTCGGGCAATTTCCGGTCGCGTCGTTCGATGGGCGTAGAGTCACGCCGGCGCAATTGAAACAGGGCCTTGCCGATTTCAAATTCGCGCTGCTCGGCGCGCTGCGCATTTCGGGCTATCCGCCGAGTGCGCCACCGGACCAAATCAACACCGCAGGCGCCATCGCGATCCTGCTTGTATTCCTGCTTGCCGCGACAGCGCTTTACGGTCCGCAGGCAGCCACGCTTGTCGAGCTTTTCCCCACGCGCATCCGCTACACCGCGCTTTCGTTGCCCTATCACATCGGCAATGGCTGGTTCGGAGGGTTGGTGCCCGCGACGGCGTTTGCCATCGTCGCCGCCACGGGCAACACCTATGCCGGGCTTTGGTATCCGGTCGTTATCGCGGGCATCGCGTTCTTCGTTGCCTTGTTCTTCCTGCCCGAAACGCGCGGGCGGGATATTGATATGTAAAGTTTCACCTCCCCTTTGTGGGGAGGTCGATGGCGTGAGCAAAGCGAACGGCATCGGGTGGGGGGCCGCTGCATGTATCGGGCACTGCCCCCCACCCGGCTCACTGCTGCGCAGTTCGCCGACCTCGCCACAAAGGGGGAGGTGAATCGCTACTTCGCCTCCAGCGGTACGCCCGGTTCGCGTTTTGTCGGATGAATGACGAGCGAACTTTTCACGCTCGCAACATTCTTAGCCGCCGTCAGCGTATCGGTGATGAAATTCTGGAAGGATGAAAGGTCTTTCGCCACGCATTTGAGCAAGAAATCGACCTCGCCCGAAAGCATGTAACACTCGCGTACTTGCGGCCATGTGCGCACATGTTCTTCGAAACGCTTCAGATCCGCATCCGCCTGGCTCGAAAGCCCGACAAAGACGAATCCTTCCACTTCGAAGCCCAGTTGCTTGCCGTTGAGATCGGCATGGTAACCGCGGATGTAACCAGCTTTCTCAAGCGCACGCATGCGCCGCAGGCAGGGCGGTGCGGTTATCTTTGCGCGATGGGAAAGCTCGACGTTTGTGATACGGCCGTCAGCCTGCAATTCTGTGAGGATTCGCATGTCGATTGTGTCAAGTTTATGATGTTCCATTCCAGCACCTCTAATTTCAGTTGCGACCATTAGACGCTATTTGTTGGCACGTGGCAATAAAATTTCGGAGAGGCGACAGGAAATTTCACAATACGGTGAATTCACAGCCATTCGTGTGGCGCAGAGCTTGACCTTTCGCTTCTGCATAACGATATGGGCGCGGGAGGGCCTGAAAATGTCGGATTTGCCTCACAAAGTGTTAATTCTGGGCAGTGGTCCCGCGGGTTGCACTGCCGCTATCTATGCCGCGCGCGCGATGCTGGAGCCGGTTCTTATCGGCGGCATCCAGCCGGGCGGTCAGCTTACGATCACAACCGAGGTCGAAAATTACCCCGGCTTCGCGGACCCGATTCAGGGCCCCTGGCTCATGGAGCAGATGCAGGCCCAAGCTGAGCATGTGGGCACGAAGCTCATCTCCGACACGATCATCGCGACCGATCTCGCGCGGCGGCCTTTCGCGCTCGTGGGTGATTCGGGCACGCGCTATTCGACGCAAACGCTCATCATCGCGACAGGCGCGCAGGCGAATTGGCTGGGCCTGCTGTCGGAAGAGAAATTCAAAGGCTTCGGCGTTTCGGCATGCGCGACATGCGACGGTTTTTTCTATCGCAACAAGCGCGTGGCGGTTGTCGGCGGCGGCAATACGGCGGCGGAGGAAGCGCTGTTCCTCACCAATTTCGCCGATCACGTGACGCTGATCCACCGCCGCGATCATTTGCGTGCGGACAAGACGAACCAGTTGCGCCTTGCCGCCAACAAGAAGATCGAGATTCTTTATAACGCCGAGATCGCCGATGTTCTCGGCACGGAAGAGCCGAAAGGCGTCACCGCCATCGCCGTGCGCGACACGCGCAATGGCGCGATCACGCAATTGGCCGTGCATGGGCTTTTCATAGCGATCGGCCATTCGCCCGCGACGGATATCTTCGCGGGCCAACTCGACATGGACGAAGCGGGCTACATCAAAACCGCGCCCGACTCCACGCGCACAAGCGTGACCGGCGTGTTCGCGGCGGGCGATGTGAAGGATAAAATATTCCGCCAGGCCGTCACCGCTGCGGGCATGGGCTGCATGGCGGCGCTCGAAGCCGAACGCTTTCTTGCGGAGGGGCACTGATGGATTGGGACAAGCTTCGCATCTTCCACGCGGTTGCGTCTGCGGGCAGTTTCACCCATGCGGGCCAGATGCTGACGCTGAGCCAGTCCGCCGTGAGCCGTCAGATCAGCGCGCTGGAAGACGATCTCACCACGCCGCTGTTCCAGCGCCATGCGCGCGGCCTCACGCTCACCGATGAAGGCGAACTGCTTTACGGCGCGGTGAGCGATGTGCTTGCGCGCCTCGCCGAAGCGGAAGAAGCGTTGAAGAATGTGCAGGAAGCGCCGCGCGGCACGCTGAAGATCACAGCAAGCCATGGGCTCGGCACCTATTGGCTGCTGCCGCGCCTGTCCGGGTTCCTCAAGGAATATCCCGAGATCGAGATGCATCTCGTGTTCGAGGATCGCGAACTCGATCTCGCACAGCGCGAAGCCGATCTTGCGCTGCGCATGCGTGCGCCCGTGCAGGCCGATCTCATCCAGCGCAAGCTGTTCACCGTGCGCTATCATATCTATGCGACGCAGCCTTATCTCGACCGTGTCGGCGCGCCGTCCAATTTCGACGATCTCGCGCATCATTCGCTCATCGCTTACGGCGAAACGGCCGCACCGGAAATCCGCGACATCAACTGGCTCATCACGAATACGCGGCGTCTCGCGCGGCCGGGACAGGCAGGCCGTACGCTGCGCATCAACAATTTCACGGGCATCCTGCACGCGGTCGAAGACGGTATAGGATTGGCCACATTGCCGGATTATGTGGCCGCCGAGCGGCCGCATCTCGTGCGCGTGCTGCCCGATGTCGATGGGCCGACCTTCGACGTGCACCTCGTCTATTGCGATGCGCTGCGCCAATCCAAACGCGTCGCCGCCTTCCGCGACTTCCTCGTGAAGAGCGCAAGGGAGTGGAAGTTCTGATTTAAGCGAAACTAAGCCGCCTCGACCTCACGCCGGATAATCTGTCCCAATTCGCGTTCGGCCATTGCGAGATCGTAAGTCGCCTGCAATCGGCTCCAGATTTCTCCTCCATTGCCGAAATAGCGGCCGAGCCGCAGCGCGGTTTCGGGCGTGATACCGCGCCTGCCCTTCACGATTTCCGAAATGCGATTGGCGGGCACACGCAACTTGAGGGCAAGCGCAAGCGAGGAAAGCCCGCGCGCTTCCATCTCCATTTCCAGAATAGAGCCGGGGTGCACGGGACGAAGCGGCCTTGCCCGTTTAATGGTAGTCGACGATTTCGACTTCATGTGCATCTCCATCTTCGAACCGGAAACAAATCCGCCACGGACCGTTCACGGTGATTGCCCATTGACCCTTGCGGCTGCCTTTCAGCGCGTGAAGGCCGACGCTTTTCAACGGACTCAGTTCCGCCAGCGACCGCGTATTGTCCAGCACCGCGAGCAATTTGTCGGCGCGCACCTGATTTAAACCGGAAAACTTGCATTTACCGGTTTCGGCAAACCGGCGCGTGGCGCTATTCGCCCAAGACCGGATCATATCGAGCGAGAATAATACGTGTCGCGTATTACGTCAAGCGTATCGACATCCAAACGCCTACGGCAATCGCGATCAACCCGGCTGCCCGCGAAAAATAGCGCGCGCCGGGGATGATCTTTTCGGCGAGCACGAAGATCATCAAGCCTGCAATCCAAATCACATTCATCACGCCGCCGACGAACAACAGCGCCATCAGCGCCCAGCAGCAGCCGACGCAATAGGCGCCGTGCAGAGCGCCTAGCCTCAGCGCGCCGGAAATATCCGGTTTGAAGCCGCCGTGTCGCTGCACGAAAGATAACGGCGCGCGGCAATGCGAAAGACAGGCCTGCTTGATCGGCGTCCATTGAAACAATCCGGCCGCGATTAGTACGGCGCCGCCGAAGATGTGGCTCGAACTTTCCATCATGGGCGAAAGCAGCGCCGCGCGCTCTAACCCCCATTGTGCCAGCGTCGCCAGCAACGCGAACGCCGTCCATGCCAGCAGATAACCGCCCGCAAACCATGCCGACGAGACGAAGCTTTTGCCGAGCGTAGCCGCCTGATGGGCCACCTGCGCATAAATCAGGATCATGGGCGCGGCAGACGGCGTCATCATGCCGATCATCATCACGGCCCACATCGCGAACATGAAAAGGAAATGCGGTGGCGTCCATGCGACGAAAGCGGGCCGCATCATCGCGCTCATGTCCATGCCCGGCATGTCGCCCATGCCGGACATGTCCATCGCGGGCGCAGGCATGAGCGTATTCATATGCGCTGCCAGCCACAGCACATAAGCCCACGCGAGCAGCGTGATCGCGGCAAGCGCGGCCGCCACCACCACACGCTCGCGCGTCAAAATGATAGTGAGAGCGCCATCATTCATAGGTTTTATCTACGCTTTCCGTCATCGCCCGGCTTGTCGGGGCGATCCAATTTTCTAAAGACAGAATGGATTGCCCGGGCCCTGCGGGCTGGGCAGTGACGGTAAAGGGCGAGTTCAAAAACAAATCCGCGCTAATTGATGATGCCGTCCTGGCTCAGATGCAGTTCGCAGAACTGGCCATAGCTGTCGGCGAGATCGAGCTTGATCGGTCCGTCCGTCTTGCTCCAGCCGCGCCCGATCTCCGCGATCTTGTATTCGAAGCCGCCCACGATATCGATGCGCGCGCGGCTTTCGATGCCTGTCACCGCATTCACGATCGGCTCGCCGCGCTGTTCGATATAGCCCGGCACTTTCAGATGTGCGCGGCGCTTTGGAATATCCACGGCGAAATCGATGTCTGCGAACACCGGATCGTAGCCCTTGGTCATCGTGGAAGCGAATACGGCGAACATCGTTGCGCCGGGCGTGGTGTCCTGTCCGCTCATGATGCGCAGCAGTGCATCGCGCTGCGCGTCGTTCGCACGATGGTCCACAATCGCCAGCCCTTCGCCATTGCCCATATGCACCGGGCCGGGCCATTTGAAGATGCCCGCGATGCGCAACCCGTCAAGCTTCGTGTCGCCATGGAAACCGTGGTCGATCTCGATGCCGACCACCGCCTGGCAATTGCCATGCGTCGGCAACCCATTGAACTGGCACGGACAACCGTAAGAACAATTGCAATTGCCGAATTCACGGCCGTGAATAGCCCACTGAACGCCCATCTGCGCCTCCCGAAAATCAGGCACGCGACGTTATCACAATTGCTTACAACACGAAATCCGATGCCGTCAGCGTATAGGCGCCATCAAGGATGATCGTCACTTCGGGACTGGCGTCTCCGTATATCTGCATCTGAACCACCGTGTGGCCGTCATCGTTGACCTCATAGCGCAACTCGCCCGGCGTGCCGCGGAACGCTGCGGTGCCGATGAAATTGAATTGCTGATGACCGGGTGCCAGGCGCGCATCGATCCCATGAACGTCGATGACATCATGTTCGGACTGATTGAAATCGGTGATCGCGATCGGTGAAGTATAATCGCCGAGGCTGTCCTGGAATGTGAATCGGTCCGCGCCTGTACCGCCGGTCATGCCGTTGGTCTGCTGGCTTGCGATAAGAGTGTCGTCGCCCGCGCCTCCGACCTGAAACTGTCCGCCGACGATTGTGTCATTGAAATCGCTGCCGATAACCTGTCCGCGAAGCCCGAAATTGGCGCTGTCGAACGTATCGCCCTGCGCATCGCCGCCATAGCCGACATTATGCACGAGATCGACATAGACGCCCGCGCGACTATGCGCATAGGCGATGTCGGTCGCGCCGGGACCCGATACGAAGTGATCCGCGCCCGGACCGCCTTCCATCACATCGTGGCCGTCGAACACATCGAAGCTGGCACCGCCGACCAAGGTATCGTTGCCCGCACCGCCATAAAGCATGTCGCTGCCGCCATTGCCGTACAACGTGTCATTGCCCGCGCCGCCACGAAGAATGTCATCGCCATTGCCGCCGACAAGGGTGTCATCGCCAGCATCGCCTCTGAGCGTGTCATTGCCGTCCCAGCCGCTCAGGAAATCGTTTCCGGATCCGCCCGTGAAAATGTCGTCGCCATTGCTGCCGGTGATGGACACTTGCTCGAAATGCACCGCCGTGCTGCCGAACGGCGTGTGTACGGGCCCTGCCCCCGGATTGAATTTGAAATGAACCGCGCTGCCAGAGCCGATCAGATTGATCTCGAGCGTATCGATGCCCGCGCCGCCATCGAGTTGATCATGGCCTTTGCTGTCTACGATTGTGTCGTCGCCCCAGCCGCCGAAAATGGTGTCGGTATTGATGCCGCCCTCGATCCAATCATTCCCGGCGCCGCCATAAAGGTCGTCGTAGCCATCACCGCCCGTGATGGTGTCGTTGCCGCCAAGCCCATAAATGGCTTCGCTGTTGGGTGTGCCGTGGATCGTGTCGTCGCCCGACGTGCCTCTGATTGTCATTGGAGCCTCCCGAGATCGGCTTTCTTTAGATTACGATTGCGTAATCTTTGAGAAAGCCGGGAGGAAGGCAAGCGTGATCGCGCGGCCGGGACAGATGGGTATAGGGATGCCCGCGACCGCCTTGTCAAAAAGGCGCAATTGGAACTTTTAGGAGCGCCGTCACCCCCAAAGATCCGCTCATTCCGGTGGCGGCATCGTGAACACTTTTTGCCGCAGGTCGATGTCTATGACCTTGCTGCCGATGACAACATCTTTGGTCGGTGTATTCAGTGCAACGGATGATTTCCGAAGGTCAATGGAAATCGACTGCGGAGCATGTGAGGAATCAAATTTCTGTCCGGGAGTTACCAGATTGACGGATTGTGCCCGGAACTGACAATTGTCTCCCTCCGCGCTGCCATCCGGTGCGCAGGTTTTCGCATTCTGTTCGGCCAACCACGCAGCAATCGGCTCCGGCCTCGCAGCAAACAGGAATTCGACCCGCCGATTCCTTGCGCGTCCTTCTTCTGAATCATTGGAGGCGATGGGAACGGCTTTGCCAAAGGATACGAGGAATATCTGGGCTTTGTTCACCCCGATTTTTGCCAGCGCGACGGCAACCGAGCGCGCACGGCGCAATCCAAGATTCAAATTGTAGTTGACCGATCCGATCGCATCGGTGTGGCCTGCGATAAATACGGTGACGTCGGGAGGTTCGAGCCTCAGCGATTCCGCAACCGTGTTCAGGACGGCGGAAGATTCGGGGCGAAGCCGATCCCGATTGAAATCAAAAAAAACCTTGTCGCTGAACACAACGCGCAAGACCGGCAGCGCGACCGGATAGTCGGCGAGCTTGTGCTGGCTTCGAGGAACGACATATTCGTAGAACTCGGGAGGCGCGATGCCCTGAAGGTTGGACAGGCGCTTGAGCCTGCGCTGCCTGTCCTCATGTTCTATTTGAACCGTTTGCCAGGGTTCGACCATCTGAAAGGGCATCGAAGACTGCGCGAACGAATGCCCTCGTGTCGCTATCAGAGCCAGAAATACCCCAGCGAGAGCGATCGATACGCGCGCACTCTGTGAATGCCGCATACTCAGAATTCGGCTTTAAGTTGACGTGAAGCGTTGAATTGAAGCTTGTATCCCTGCACGCCTTGGAATCGAAGTTGGGGGTCGGATATGAACCCCCTGACGCCGTTACCGCTCTCCGTAAAGCTAAGGCTCCGCGCGCCTGCGAAGGGAATGCTTTGGTCGAACAATGGATCGCTGCCCTGACTGCGATTCACATTCCAGACCTGAGCAAATATGTCGTCGCCCGCGAATGTGCATTGGCCGTTGTTCTGGCAGGTGACGATACCGTGGATCGGAACAAACTGTTCCCGCGTGGCTTGAACCGAAATCCAGGAATTCACGACAGTGCCGTTCTGATCGGTGGCCAGACGCAGGCGTATAGGAAATTGGTTGTCAGGATATTGGATCACGCCTTGGTAGCGCATCACATGCACCGGCGGAGATATGAATGTCGGTATCGCGGTCGCGGGGCCCGCGCTGACGAGTTCGCCGTGAGATGCCAGAAAGAACATCTCCAGCGCGTCGCGTGCGATAGGACTACTCGATATGCCTGCGACGTAAATTTCTGCGTCTTTGAAATTCAGATCGGCATCCTGAGCTTTCTTGAGCGCCGCAGCCTTTGCTTTCGCGCGTTCGGCCGGGATATCGGCCAACAGCCTGCTCATATCAGAAACAAGGATGATTCTCGGAATGCCATAAGAAAAATTCACCAAGGCGCCCTGTTTCAAAGAATTGATGAACCCACCCGACGCCAAATCGCCGCCGTTACGGGGCGCATTCTCGGGCGACAGCAATGTGGGTTGAAGGGCGGAGCGGATCGCATCGCCGAAACGTATGCGGAATAGATCCATGTCTTTCTTGGCATCTGCAATCGGCCCCGTGCCGAAGAACGTATTCATCGATTGCATATTGCCTGCGCTTTGAGCGATTTTTTTCTTTTCGTCCTCTGAGTAGAACGGCAGGCAAGCGGAAAAAGCGAGGCGCGTGCCGGCGCCATCCCGGCGCGCAATCACGACGGCTATGTGTTCGCGCGGCGAAAATATCTGCTCCAGCGCCGTCTGATCGGAAAGGATCAGGTTTCCGAGAAATCTCCGCCAGGACATATTGCGCTGGTCGGGGCGACTGCCGGCTTCGGGATAAATCTGGCTTTCATCGAGAACGATGATTGTTTGACGCAAAGGCTGCGGGAAGCCGGGCAGATTGCAGTATTGATCGAAACTCTGCGCCTGCGAGACGGCCGGCAAAGCAAGACCGAGCAGCACCATAATGATGCCGAGACGCGCGCCGCTCAGCATTTACGCCTCCTCGAGATATTTGAGTTTGATGGTTCTTGCCGAATAATCCGCAGCCGAAAGAATAATGACGTTCGTGTTCGGATCGTCGCAACAAGCCACGAATTTCATGTGCTTGCTTCTCGGACCGATTTTCCGGACAAGGGCTTGTCTGTAGTTGTGCAGCAGCGCGACGACCAAGCTGTCTTTGGCCTGAATTTTTTTGAAGAGTTCTTGCGGCCAATCCAAAGATGCTTGTCCGAGAATACTCCTGGCGGCGAGTTGGGCTTCCTTCGCTTTCCTTTCATAAACCGCATTCAATTGTTCAATCTTGCGATGGCGTGTCACTTCCAATTCTTGCTTGAGCGCGCCCGCTTCCTTCTTGGCTTTATCGAGACTCTCTTTCAAATCGACGAATTCGGGATCGATATCGTGCATCATATAGGCCCATAGCGTGCCTGTGAGATAAACCAGCACATTCCCGAGAAGAGACCCGCCGACGACCCACAGAAAATTGGCGTCGCCGCTCGATTGGCCAAAGCTGCTGACGGAGCCCAGATAGGATTCAAAATAGGCAGAGCGTGCGTAGTAGATAAACGAAAGAGCCACGGAAAGCGCCAGCGTGCCGCCTGCAAACATCCGCAGGGCCGGGCCCCTCTTCGTGTCGTCTTCCGACGCGTCGAAATAATAGCCGTACTGCTTGAGGACCATGCCGTGATAATGGGCCGCCAAGCCGATCGCCAAACCGATCACGATCGTGGCGCCCCATGCGATAGCCGGCGTGGACCACGGAAGCGCCTTGAAGGCATCCAGATTCAGCGCGGCTTCGGATCCGAAAAGCACGAATATGAGAACGAGCAGATAGAGAGTTTGATTTGTCGGCTTTGCGTCGCGTCCGAGCTCGGCCTTCCTGATATCATATCTATTCTCGTCCTTGACAATCTGCTTTTCCAAATCACGAATTCGATCACTCGTGGCGACATTGCTTTCGTTGTGATCCTTATAGGTTTTCAGCTTTCCCTTGAGCAGGTTCTCTTCCAGCGATCCCAACCTCGTTTGAGGCAGAAAGCCCTCGCCCCTGGCGGGATCACATCGCTCCTTGAACAGAGCCGCGACGGCATAAAGCGCTCTCGAGCGCGCGCCGCCGACATACATCTGATACCAGTCCACCATTTCCGGCGTGATATCGGCGGGTTGCGGGCCATTCAGTTGGGACAACCGAATCTCATCAAGACTCGCTTCCGCGTCGGCACGGCTGAGCAAGTTTTGCGCTAGGACGCCATCGGGCGCGAGGTCCAAGTCCAGATAGGTTTGCAGGTCTATCGGTACAATGTCCTTTTCTTCGGACTCCGCCAAATGAACATTCACGCTGCAATCTCCTCTATGGAAGGCGCATGCAAATCTGGGCGAAACACAGCGGCCTACGCAGTGGCCGCACCACTCCACGGCAACCAATTGCCCTGCGCTGTGCGGCACACGACTTCCGGATCGAGCGATGCCGATCCCTGGCCCTGCACGGAAATCTCCGTCTGAGTCTTGCGGCACGGCCCGACAAAATGGTCGCCATTCGGGGCCTGATGCGATGAGAGGTCGGGTGGAATATCGGCAGTCTGTACCGACGTTTTTATGATGCGGTCTTGTCCGTCCTGCCCCACATATTCGTCGGTACGATCCCTTCCGGAATTCAAGGCAGCCAGCTGACTTTCGCGCAGTCGCTTTTTGTCTTCTTCGTTGTTCATTGCGAGCACGACTGCGCAGAGCCCGGCGCCGACCGCCGTACCCGCACCCACGCGACGCTTATTGGTCAGCATATCGACGAGAAGACCCGCACCGACTGTCACGACGCAGGTACCCACGGATCGCTCGAGAGCCGTTTGCGGCTGGCCATCCGGTCCCACTGCACCCGGTCCCGCGCAACTCGCAGAGATCGACGCCGTTACCAACAGACTCAGGAGTCTGCGCAGATTTGCGCTTGCGAACATGAATGTAGCCCCCATCAAAATCCAAGCTTCGCCGCATCTGATAATCCAAACCCGGACCACTCCTTCAGGTGATCCGCGGCGATATACAACCTTTAGTTGAAATAACCTTATGGAAGGACTCGGTCGATGAAAAGCAAATTCTGCAAATCCAAAGCGGCCCGATTATTACGGCAATTCGCGTGGGTGACAGTTCGCGGCACTCCATTATTTTCCACTAACTATATGAATCGGCAATAATATTAATGTCGCTTCCGAAGCCGTCGTTTGGCCTTGGCAATCTACCGTGGGGGCCTGCAGAAAGAGTCGCGATAAAACGAAGCAGGCCGTTTCAGGCAGACGGCGGAGTCTCCTAAGCCCAGAAGAAATTCTACTTCAGGTTGTGTAATACCCGAGGGCTTAAGCCGCCGCTTTGCGCGCCGAGGTCACTGCGTCCGCGAGTTTGCCGGTCAGTTCGGCAAGATGGTCGAACTCCATCTCGAACGTGCCGACACCCTGCGTCAGCGAGCGCAGATCGATGATGAGGCCATGCATCTCGGCGAGCGGCATTTGTGCCTCCACCGAATCCCAGCCCTTCCAGCCGTCACGCGCGTCGAAGCCCATGAGTTGGCCGCGCCTGCCGCTCACGATCTGATTGACCTTGGGCGTGGCGTCGCTCGGTGCGTGGATCTTCACATGCATGATCGGCTCGAGCAGCACGGGCGAACAATTGGGCATGCCTTCCTGCATCGCGATGCGGCCCGCCGTCTGGAAGGCCGCGTCCGATGAATCGACCGAGTGGTAGGAACCGTCTGTCAGCGCCACGGCCACATCGACAACGGGAAAGCCGAGCGGCCCCTGTTTCAGATAATCGACAACGCCTTTTTCGACGGAAGGGATGAACTGGCGCGGCACGACACCGCCCGCGATCTCGTCCTGAAACATAAAACCGCCGCCGCGCGGCATCGGCTTTATGTCGATGACCACATCTCCGAACTGGCCATGCCCGCCCGATTGCCGCTTGTGGCGGCCGCGCTGTGTCGTGTGTTTGCGGATCGTTTCCTTGTAAGGCACGCGCGGCTGATGCGTGTTGAGCCTGAGGCCGTATTTGCTCGCAAGCTTCTCCACCGCCACTTTGAGATGGATTTCGCCCTGCCCCGCCAGCGCCATTTCGTGCAACTCGCCGTCCTGGCGGAAATGCAGCGACGGATCTTCTTCTTGTAGTTTGTGGATCGCGGCAGTGAGCTTCACCTCGTCCTTGCGATCCACCGCTTCGATGGCGAGGCCATACACGACATCGAGTTTTTCGAGATGGACTTTCGGCAGCACCGTACTCTTCGACGCCGCAAGCATTTCGCCCGTGGCGACGCCTTCGAGGCGCAACAGCGCAACGGTATCGCCCGCTTTCGCTTCGGTGAGTTTGGTTTGCGCTTCGCCCTTGAGCGCCGCTATCCCGCCGACACGCGCATCACGGCCGTCGCGCGTGTGCAATACTGCGCCATCTTTCAGCGCACCGTTGAGCAGGCGTGCCAAACTGAGCTTGCCGCCATGGCTCGAATGATAGGTCTTGAGGATATAGGCAATCGCGTCGCTTGTGGGGTGAAGGCCGAGCCGCTTGCAGACAGCCTCGACGCCCGGCACCTCATGGCGCAGCGCTTTGAGCAGGCGCCGCACGCCATTGTCATGCTCGGCGGAACCCATCAGCGCCGGCACAAGCAAACCTTCCGATAGATCGCGCGAGAGATCGGCAAACACTTCGTCGCGCGGCGGTTCCATGTCGGAAAGCAGTTCCTCCATGAGATGTTCGTCATAATCGGCGAGCTTCTCCAGCATCGC
>DATHQA010000384.1:0-2135 GCA_035483375.1 Rhizomicrobium sp.
CAGTGGGCGGTGCCTCGCGGGCGATCTGTTCGCTCGGCGTCGCCATGTTCAATATCCATGTCTCCGGCAGCGTGGCGATGATCCGCGCGGCTGTGGAGGCTGCAGCCGCATCCGAAGCCCGTCCACGCGTGCTTGGCGTCACCGTGCTCACCTCGATGGAGGAGAGCGACCTCGAAATGGTGGGGCAGAACGGCGATATGCGGGAGCAGGTGCTGCGGCTCGCGCGCCTCGCCAAATCCACGGGCCTCGACGGTGTGGTTTGCAGCCCGCATGAGATCGCCACGATTCGCGAGGCCTGCGGCCCGGACTGCCTCATCGTGACGCCGGGCATCAGGCCTGCGGGCAGCCAGCGCGGCGACCAGCGCCGCCTGACCACGCCCATCGAGGCGATGCGTGCGGGTGCAGATATCCTCGTCATCGGCCGCCCCATCACGGGCGCATCCGATCCCGGTGCTGCCGCGCGTGCGATCGCGGCGGAAATCCTCGCGCCCGACACGGTTTAGAGCCGTTTTGGGTTGAATCGAATCATGACGGAATGTGGATAAGCTCAAAGCCGAAATCGCACTAACTCCATTTCCTTGATTTCGGACGATCAGGCAGCGATAAGGCCCGCCCCATGGCCACGCTCGTCAAAATCTGCGGACTCAATTCGGTCGAAGCCGCCGATGCGGCGGTGCTTGCGGACGCGGATTTCGCGGGCCTCATGTTTCAGCCGCGCTCGCCGCGCTTCGTGCGGCTCGACCTGGCCGCTACGCTCGCCAACCGGCTGCGCGGCCGCGCGCGCATCGTGACCGTATTCGGCGACCCGCGCGACGAAGATATCGAGGCTGCTCTATCCACAGTCCGGCCGGATTTTATCCAGCTTCACGGCCAGGAATCGCCCGAACGTGCCGCTTCTATTCACGCCCGCTTCGGCGCCCCCATAATAAAGGCTATCGCGGTGGCCGAATCCGGCGACCTCGACAAAGCGGCTGCCTATGGAGACGAAGTGCAGATGTTCTTGTTCGACGCCAAACCGCCATCGAATGCAACGCGCGAAGGCGGCCATGGCGCGGCGTTCGATTGGCAATTGCTGAAGGGGCGGAAATTCGCGCGGCCGTGGCTGCTTGCAGGTGGATTGAATCCGGAGAATGTCGCGCGCGCTATCCGCGCCTGCGATGCACCGGGCGTCGATGTCTCATCGGGCGTCGAAACTGCGCCCGGCGTGAAGAGTGGGGACATGATCCGCGATTTCGTCAGCGCCGCACGCACAGCTCAATTGGTGAGCGCACCATGACCATCAATTCCTTCCGCACGGGCCCAGATATCCGCGGCCATTTCGGTGCCTATGGCGGACGCTTCGTCGCCGAAACGCTTATGCCGCTCGTGCTCGATCTCGAACGCGCTTACGAAGAAGCCAAGCACGACGAGAGTTTTCAGGCCGAACTGAACGGTTTGCTCAAGCATTATGTCGGCCGCGAAAGTCCGCTTTATTTTGCAGAGCGCCTGACCGAGCATCTGGGTGGGGCGAAGATTTATCTGAAGCGCGAAGACCTCAATCACACGGGTGCGCACAAGATCAACAATTGCCTTGGCCAGGTGCTGCTCGCGCGCCGTATGGGCAAGACGCGTATCATTGCCGAAACCGGAGCGGGCCAGCATGGCGTGGCGACGGCAACAGTTGCCGCGCGTTTTGGTCTTCCCTGCGTCGTTTACATGGGCGCGGTCGATATCGAACGGCAGAAGCCGAACGTATTCCGCATGAAACTGTTAGGTGCGGAAGTGCGCGAGGTCACATCCGGCTCGAAGACGCTGAAGGACGCGATGAACGAGGCATTGCGCGACTGGGTCGCCAATGTCGACGATACCTTTTACATCATCGGTTCGGCGGCCGGCCCGCATCCCTATCCCGTGATGGTTCGTGACTTCCAGACCGTCATCGGCGAAGAGACACGCGCGCAGATGCTCGAATTGGAGCAGCGTCTGCCGGATCTGATTGTCGCCTGCGTCGGCGGGGGATCGAATGCGATCGGTTTCTTTCATCCGTTTCTCGACGACGACACCGTTGAGATTCATGGCATCGAGGCCGCGGGATCGGGCCTGGAATCACTCCATCATGCGGCCACGCTCAACAAGGGCGAGCCAGGCGTGTTGCA
>DATHQA010000385.1:0-3706 GCA_035483375.1 Rhizomicrobium sp.
GAAGCTGGTCAAAAGCTTGCGCAAATCCAAGATGACGGAACGGGCCGCAAAGGATCTTCTGCGCGCGAGCGGGTTGCCTTTGCTCTCGCGAGACGAGCCCCACGTGAGTGACGACCTCACCAAGATCAGGAAAGGCAAGTCTCTGTCGCCTGTGCTGCTGATACAAGGTGATCTGACCAAGCAAATGCCTCTCGTTGTGGCCGACGGTTATCATCGAATCTGCGCAATTTGTTATTACGACGAGAATGCGCCGATTCCGTGTTGCATGGCCTCCCTTTAAAGGGGCCGTTTTGACGAATCGCATGTCGAAAGGGGGAACAAATCGAGTGTGCGGCATCGATCCGCAAAACCTGCTTTTCCAACCACATCCGGCGTGCTTGAATGGCTTTGACCCGCTAGGGGTCGCACATTCGATCCCGCTCACTTTTTCATTTGCGAGAGGCGACGCATGACACATGCGAAAGGCACAATCGGCCTTCAGCATTACGCGATGACGATCGATGCCGATGGGCATTGCATCATTTCCGACGAGCCGCCTTCGAATGGCGGCAAGAATGCCGGGCCTTCGCCTTACGATCTTCTGCTTTCGAGCCTATGCGCCTGCACGGCGATGACGCTGCGCATGTATGCCGACCGCAAGGAATGGGATATGTCGCGACTGACCGTGGAATTGCGCTTCTCGCGCGATGCCGAAAAGGTCGAACGTATCGATCGTACGCTTACCATCGAAGGCGATCTCGACGATGCGCAGCGTGAGCGTCTTGCCGATATTGCGGAGCGCACGCCCGTCACGCTGACATTGCGGCGCGGACTCGCGATCGTCACGACGCTTGCCCCGAAACAGGATGATCTCGACGAGCGGCTCGACGAAGCGCTTGAGGAGTCGTTTCCTGCGAGCGATCCGCCGAACGTCTCCAAGGATCCCGAAGCGTCGTAACGTCCGTCAGACAGGCCCGCGCCACGGCAGCAGCATGGGTACGCGTTCGCGATAGCGGCGATATTCGTCGCCGAAGAAGCCGATGAGATCGCGTTCCTCGAGCATGATGCCGATAATGATATAAGCCGTAGTGGCACTCGCGAACAACAGATGGCCAGCGGTCATCATTGGTGTAGCCCAGAACGCTATGATAAAGCCCAGATAGATGGGATGGCGCACGAAGCGGTAATAAAGCGGCGTGCGGAAGCGTTGCTCTGGAATGGAGCGCCCAGCGAGATTGCTCGCCACCTGTCGTAATCCGAACAGCTCGAAATGATTGATGAGGAATGTGCTCGTCAGCACGATGAACCAGCCGAATAGAGAAACGCCTGTCAGCACTATAGCGATCAGCGGATTATCGACATGCCATATCACGGCCGGTATCGGCAGCCATTTCCAGAACAGCAACGCAAGCGCGAGACTAGCGAACAGCACATAGGTGCTGCGCTCCACCGCTTTCGGCACGAAGCGCGTCCACCATTGCTTGAAGCCCTGTCGCGCCATCACGCTATGCTGGATCGCGAACACGGACATCAGGAGAAGGTCCACAACAAGCGCCTGCATGAACGGCGTGCGCATGCCGATATCGATGGTCTTCGGCACCACAAGGCTGGCCACGAAGCCGATGGCATAGAGAAATGTGACGAAGAAAATGACATACGCGATGATGCCATATAAAAATCCAATCAACCGGCCCATGGAATCCTCTTGCGTTTCAGATGTTGCGAACTCACCGACCTAACCTTTCGTCTTTTCGATCATGTGTTGGATAACGTGACTGTGCTCGCGCTGAGGACTGAACATGACAATTTCAGCATCGGCATCGACCTTCACATTGTGCCCTGCCGGCCAATGGAAAAGATCCTCGGCATTCACCGTCTCCTGCCTGCCCGCGGCATCCGTCGCAGTCAGCCGCCCACGCAGCACAAAGCCCCAATGCGGGCATTGGCAGAGATTTCCCTCCAACCCTATAAAGAGCGGAGTTGTATCCACGCCCGCGTCGAGCGTGAAATATTCGCAGCTGATCCCGCCGAATCCGGAAGCGTCGCCGAAATTCATATGCTGCCGGATGACGGCGCCGGGAATAGCAAGTTTGACGTCTACTTCGTCCTTCGCAATCCGCATGGCCCTGTCTCCTAATCGGCATGGAATCGGGCGCAGAGTGCCGCGGACGCGTCCGCGAGACTTTGCCTGCCGCTTGATTTGTTCTTGAGATGGGCTTGAGTATTGCGTGAGGCGGCCCGATGTCGGGCCTTCGGGGTGAAGACGTGCGCTTTTCCTTTGCGGATCATACGCTTGACACGGATCGGCGCGAGCTACGCCGCGGGCCCGAGCCCATTGCCGTCGAACCGCAAGTATTCGATCTCCTGATCTATCTCATCAACAATCGCGATCGCGTCGTCAGCAAGGACGATCTCATCGCCTCAATCTGGGGCGGGCGCATCGTTTCGGATTCCACGCTCACAAGCCGCATCAATGCCGCGCGCACGGCTATCGGCGATAGCGGCCAGGACCAGAAGCTCATCCGCACATTCGCGCGCAAAGGCCTCCGCTTCATCGGCGATGTGCGCGCGAATGGTGAAGCGCTGAGTAGTTCGATGGCAGAAAGCGTGCTGGAACAATCACGCGCTGGTTTGCCTTTGCCCGAACGTCCCGCCATCGCCGTATTGCCCTTCGCGAATATGAGTGGCGATCCGGAACAGGAATATTTTTCGGACGGTATCAGCGAGGACATCATCACCGCGCTTTCGAAGCTGCGCTGGTTCTTCGTCATCGCGCGTAATTCATCTTTCACATATAAGGGCAAGTCAGTTCACATGAAGCAGGTTGCCGAGGAACTCGGCGTGCGTTATGTCGTCGAGGGCAGTGTGCGTAAAGTCGGCGATCGCGTGCGCATCACGGCTCAGCTCAACGATGTCGAAACCGGAAGCCATATCTGGGCCGAGCGTTACGACCGCAATCTCGCCGATGTTTTCGCCGTACAGGACGAGATCACCGAGGCCATTGTCGCTGCGATCGAGCCGCAGCTTTATGCGGCGGAGAATTTCCGCGCCCAGCGCAAGCCGCCCGACAGCATGGATGCGTGGGATCTCGTCATGCGCGCGCTTTCGCATTATGGGCGCGTGACGCGGCAGGACAATGTGGTCGCGCAGGCGTTGCTGGAAAAAGCCATCGCCATCGATCCCCAGTACGGGCAGGCGCTCGGTCTGCTCGCGACGAGCTACACATTCAGTGCGCATATGGGCTGGGTCGATATGGCCGAAGTGGCTGCGGCGGCCGGGCGCGCGGCGATCTCCTCCATCCTTGCCGATAGCGAAGACCCATGGGCGCATTTCGCGCTTGGCGGCGTTTATATGTTCGCGCGGCGGTTCGATGATTCATTGGCCGAATTCGAATTGGCGTTGCGCCTCAATCCCAATTTCGCACTTGCGCAGGGCTATTACGGATTGATGCTGACCTATTGCGGGCGCTGGGAAGAGGGCATCGTCGAGGCGCAACGCGCGCTGAGACTCAGCCCGCGCGATCCTTGCTCGGCGATCTATTGCGGCATCAATTCTTATGCACATTTCGCAGGCGGTAGGTATGAAGACGCGATACGCATCGCGCGCGAGGGCATTCGCCAGCGCGTCGATTTCGTGGGTGCCTATCGCGTGCTCGCATCGGCAGCGGGCATGGCTGGCCACACCGACATTGCGAAGGACGCATTGTGCGAGCTTTTGCGTGTGCAAC
>DATHQA010000386.1:0-3278 GCA_035483375.1 Rhizomicrobium sp.
TTCGCCTTTCGCTTGAGTTCGGCGCGCAATGTCACTACAGTAGTGACATTGTCATCGCTGGAGTAGCCAATGTCCTCCGTGGGCGCAAGGGAAGCCAACCGTAGCTTTTCGAAGATTTTGAGGGAAGCCGAAAGCGGCAAGACCGTCACAATCACGCGCAACGGCAGGCCCGTGGCGCAACTCGTGCCGGTCGCGCCGCTTGTCCCGCCCAAGCGCAGCAAGAAATCGCTCAAGAAATTCCTCGATATGCTGGAAAAAGGGTTCGATCTCGGCGGTAAAGGTTTCACGCGCGACGAAATGCACGAACGTTGAAAGCATGATATCTTTCGACACGAATATTCTTATCTACGCTGCGGACAATAATGCGGGTGCGCGGCATGTTGCGGCACATCAGCTTATATCCGGCGCTATCGGCAGGAATGTCGGCTTGACCGAGCAGAGCCTTGTCGAATTTTTTCATGCCGCCACACGAAAAGCGAAATTGTCGGTCGCGGATGCGATTTCAACTGTTCGTGGTTACAGGTCGTATTTTTCGTTGTTGCTGCCGCATGCAACCATCGTGGAAGATGTTCTCTCGCTGCTTGCCCGACATCGCATGAGCGCTTGGGATGCACGATTGATCGCAGTTTGCGCAGCAAATGGCTGCGAAGTGCTGTTCAGCGAGGATTTGCAGGACAACACTGTCTATAGCGGCGTTCATGTGCTGAATCCTTTCAATCGCACCAATGCGCAGAAGATCGCGGAACTGTTGCCATGAGCCTTTCTTCCTTCCCCGCCATACGCATGCGCCGGTTGCGCCGATACGACTGGTCGCGCAGGCTTGTGGCGGAGCACACTTTGTCTGCCGCCGATTTCATCTGGCCGGTTTTCGTCGTGGATGGGGAGAACCGGCGTGAGGCCGTGGCGTCGATGCCCGGCGTGGAGCGGCTGTCGGTCGATCTCGCGATTGCGGCGGCGGAGGACGCGGCGCGGCTCGGCATTCCTGTCATAGCGCTTTTTCCGTATACGGATGTTTCGCTGAAAACGGCGGATGGGCGCGAGGCGACGAATCCGAACAATCTCGTCTGCCGCGCCGTGCGCGCGATCAAGCGCGCGGTGCCGGAGATCGGCGTGCTGTGCGATGTGGCGCTCGATCCCTATACGACGCATGGGCATGATGGCGTGATCGTCCGCGATTATGTCGCCAATGACGAGACGATCGAAGTGCTCGTGCAGCAGGCGTTCGTGCAGGCCGAAGCCGGATGCGACGTCATCGCGCCTTCGGACATGATGGATGGCCGCGTCGGCGCAATCCGCGCCGCGCTCGAAAATGCAGGGTATAAGGATACTCTCATCATGGCCTATGCCGCGAAATATGCGAGCGCATTTTACGGCCCGTTCCGCGATGCGGTGGGATCGGCGAAGGCACTTACGGGCGATAAGCGTACCTATCAGATGGATCCCGCAAACGGCGACGAAGCGCTGCGTGAAGTGGCGCTCGACATCGCCGAAGGCGCGGATATGGTGATGGTGAAGCCGGGCATGCCCTATCTCGATCTTGTGCGGCGTGTGCGCGAGACGTTCGGCGTGCCGACCTTCGCCTATCAGGTGTCCGGCGAGTATTCGATGCTTGTCGCGGCGATGGAGCGCGGCTGGCTCGAACGCGAGCGCGTGATCCTCGAAAGCCTCATTGCGTTCAAACGCGCAGGCGCGAGTGGGATTCTCACCTACTTTGCGAAAGACGCGGCGAGATTGCTTCAGTCGCGGTGAAGCCGTTTGGGTTGATTGAATCATAGCCGTCATGGCCGGATTAAATCCGGCCATGACGGCGCAGAGGGATGAAATTTAATCCCTTTGAACCGAAAACAAGCTCCGCAACAAAATCTCCGCACGTGACGGCAACACGGCAAGCCCCGCTTTGCGCTGGCCGAGATCGATGACGTTTTCGAGGATAAGCATCGCAAGCCCATGCACCGCCGCCCAAACCGCGAGGCCGACTGCAGGGTCTTCGAGCGCGCGGCCGATTTCCGTGCCGATGGCATCGGCGGCTTCGGTGAGCGCTGCGTCGTTATCGCGGCCAGGCAATTGTGGGCCGAACATCAATCGCGCAAGCGCAGGCTTCTTCGCGACAAAACGCATATAGGCCGCGCCGATATTGGCGATACGGTCGGTATCGAACCCGCGCATCGCCGCGGCGGCAACGATCTCGTCGCGCAATTCGACAAAGCCTTCGCGCGCGAGTTCGGCAAGCAGCGTTTCGTGATTGGGGAAATGGCGATAGGGCGCGGCGTGACTCACCCCTGCCCTGCGCGCGACGGCACGCAAAGATAAATCCGTCGCATCCTCGCCGAGCAATGTGCGCGCCGCATCAAGCAACGCATTGCGCAGATCGCCATGATGATAGCGCGTAAGTTTCTTCTTAGGGAGCGATTTGCGTTTGCGCGCTGGCGCTTTCTTCTTGGCCTTCGTCATTCCATGACTTCGATCTTATGCTCGACATTCGGCGCCAGTTGCGGCCGCTTCATCATCATGATGACGAGAATGATCGGCGCGCTGATGAAGAACATGAACAGAAAATCGTTCGCGTAGGCGATGACTTCTGCATTGTATTCGACAAGGCCGTTGATCTGCTGCAAGCCGAACGGCAGCTGCGGACTCCACAAGAGGCTTTGCGCATTGATGCCGAGCGCACGATTGAACGGGTTGACGTGTTCGGCGATCTGCGCGTGATTGATCTGCACGCTCGCGGCAAGCACGGTCGTCGTGATCGAAACGCCGATGGCGCTGCCGACATTGCGCAGCAAATTCATCAGCGACGTGCCATCCGTGCGCAGATATTGCGGCAGCGTCGCAAACGCCACGAGTTGCAAAGGCACGAACAAGAAGCCCATTCCGACGCCTTGTACGAAAGTGACGCCAATCAATTCCCATGCACCGATCTGGGGCGTCCAGCTGGACATTTGCCACAACGACCAGATGAGCAGGACCGCGCCGCCAACCATGAGCTTGCGCGGATCGACTTTCAGCGCGAGCCTCCCCGCGAACATCATCGAGAACATCGTGCCAAGTCCACGCGGCGCCATCAGCAGGCCGACTGCGGTCACGGAATATCCGCCGAGGCTTTGCAGGTATGGCGGCAGCAGCGCAGAGCTTGCCAGAATATTGATGCCCATGAAGAACATCATGAACAGCGCAGAGACGAAATTGCGGTCCTTGAACATCGCGACCGGGATGAACGGTTTGCTTGAGGTGATCAGCTGCACGAGGAACAGATAGATCGCCAAAGCTGCAACGACACC
>DATHQA010000387.1:0-6012 GCA_035483375.1 Rhizomicrobium sp.
ATACCGCTTTGCAGCATCGCGGCACGCTTCTTGATGAAACGTTAAAGCTGAACTCTGTTCACACATGAAAGGACCAGCGATGAAGCTCATCACGGCGATCATCAAACCCTTCAAGCTCGACGAGGTGCGTGAAGCACTTTCGGCGCTCGGCGTGCAAGGGATGACGGTGACCGAAGTCAAAGGCTACGGGCGGCAAAAGGGGCATAAGGAAATCTACCGCGGCGCGGAATACGCGGTGAATTTCCTGCCCAAGGTCAAGATCGAAGTCGGCGTTAAGGCGGAAATCGCCGATGCCGTGATCGAGGCCATCACCACCGCGGCCAAAACCGGCCAGATCGGCGACGGAAAGATTTTCGTCTCCCAGATCGACAAGGTCGTTCGTATCCGCACCGGCGAAACCGACGGCGACGCGCTCTAAGGCGCGCGCTCTTACGCGATGGAAAGAAAAAGGGGCTCAAGTATGACTCTCGATAGAATGAAGAAAATCGGGTTGGGCGTGGCGGCGGCGCTGGGCGCACTCGCGCTCAGTGGAGGCGCCGCATTTGCCGCGGCACCACCACCGGATCCGCTCAATTCCGGCGACACGGCGTGGATGATCACGTCGAGTGCGCTCGTCCTTCTCATGACCATTCCGGGGTTGGCGTTGTTCTATGCCGGCATGGTGCGCAAGAAGAATATCCTGGCTACGGCGGCGCAGAGTTTCGGCGCCACCTGCATCATCACCGTGCTGTGGATGATCGTGGGTTACTCGATATCGTTCACCAATAACGCCGATCCCAACCTGCAAAAGTTCATCGGCAGCTTCGACTATCTGATGCTGGGAAAGATGGGATTGAAGTCGATCAATCCGTTGGCGGGAACGATTCCTGAATCCGTCTACATGTTCTTCCAGATGACCTTCGCCATCATCACGCCCGCGCTCATCGCAGGCGCGATCGCGGACCGCATGAAGTTCTCGGCCTTTATGTGGTTTATGTCGTTGTGGTTGCTGTTCGTCTATTGCCCGATCGCCCATTGGGTGTGGGGTGGCGGCTGGCTGGGCACGATGGGCGCGCTTGACTATGCAGGCGGCACGGTTGTGCATCTGAACGCCGGTACTGCTGGTCTCGTGGCTTGCCTCATGCTCGGCAAGCGCATCGGCTACGGCACGGAAAACATGGCGCCGCACAATCTGCTCTTCGCTCTCATCGGCGCATCGCTGCTGTGGGTGGGCTGGTTCGGCTTCAACGCCGGTTCGGCTGTGACGGCAGGCTACAATGCGGGCATGGCGGCTGCGGCAACGCAGATCGCAACGGCCGCAGCCTCGCTGAGCTGGATGTTTGCCGAATGGCTCATCGCCAAGAAGCCTTCCGTGCTGGGCATGATCTCCGGCGCGGTTGCGGGCCTTGTGGCGATCACGCCGGCATCAGGCTTTGTCGATGCGCAAGGCGCGCTCATCATCGGCCTCGCGGCCGGTGTGGTGTGCTACTTCGCGGCGGTGTTCGTGAAGAAGTGGCTCGGCTACGACGACGCGCTCGACACGTGGGGCGTGCATGGCGTGGGCGGAGCACTGGGCGCCATGATGACGGGCATGTTCGCCAAGAATGCGATCAACTCGGCGGGCAAAGGCTGGCTCACGGATGGCAATGGCGGCCAGATGCTGATCCAGTTCTACGATGTGGCGGCCGTGTTCGTGTTCTGCGGCATCATGACGTTCATCATCCTCAAGCTTATCGACATGACGATCGGCATCCGCGTTTCCAAGGAAGTCGAAGTCGAAGGTCTCGACATCAATCTCCATGGCGAGGCTATTCACGGGTAAGACGGGAGCAGTTTTCTCCCGAGGACTGGGGCGGCTTCGGCCGCCCCTTTTCTTTTGTGCGCATCGCGTGGAATGTTACGCGCATGCTGCCTCCCCGCATCTTGCGACGCCCTATTCTTATTTCGAATGTATCTCATCATTTTCCATTGGACGCGATGCGCATTCCGGCATGGCCCGCCGCGCGGTTGACGCTGCAGCCGCGTGACGACGCGCATGGCAGAACCTCTTTCGTCCGGGCTGCGATAGACGAGTCCCTGTGGCCGCAATCGCATAAGGCGATGTTTGGCGCATCCGCCCTCAGCAATCGGCATTGCGTGACGCTCGAAGCGATTGCGGATATCGTGATGCGTCACACTGGCGAACCACCACAGCAGTATTCGCGCACAAACACAGACAATGTGCGCGATACGGGACGCATACTTGCCGAATGGCTACGCGAAATGGCACGAACCAGCGCGCAGACACGTATTTCCCTCAAGCAACTTTCTTATTTCTTCGCGAGCGGCTCCCAACGTGCTTACGCGATCGCAACCGTGCTCAACCATATCGCGCACCGCCCCATAAAACGCATGAGCGATGTTGGAACCGGCGTCGGCATGATTCCGTGGCTGCTGCGAACGGATTTTCCCGAAATTTCACATTTCGAATTGTTCGAACCCGAGCCGAAATTTCATCCGGCGCTCGACTTGCTATGGACGCAACGCGATCCCGCGCACAGTTATACCCTCACGCGGGCGCGCGCTGAGCAGGCCGACTTCGGCACGGGAAATGATCTCATCATCTTTTGCCAATGCTCGTATCTCGTTGCGCGCGAAGAGCGTCCTGCGGTTCTGAAACGCGCGTGGGGTTCCCTCAATCCGGGCGGCGTTCTTCTCGTCAATGAAGTGATGAAGAATGCTTCCGTTTTCGGCACTTCGCATCCCGATCTCATCGATCGCAACGAGATGATGGCGATTATGCCGGGCAATCATCGCATATTCCTCAAGCAAAGCGGATGGAAAAAAGCCGAGGATATCCGGCGCGTGCCCGCGTGGATTTCAGGATCCAGGAGCATGTTGGTTTCCGTGCGCGATGCCTGAATTAGACCATGCGTTTGAAAGCGCGCGGAATACCCTCGGGCGACAACGCCATCTTCGCGGCGGTTTCGGGATCGAACGGTGCGATGTCGAGCAGTGTCGCGCCGGCATAGGCTTCGACCCAGGCCTGATCCGTCGCGAGCGGTGTGATTTGCGAAAGATCGAGCGATGCGCGGATCACACCACAATCATTGTGCGAAAACGCATCGCATAATTCGACGGAGGTTTTGACGGAAGCGACATCCGCTACATAGCGTCCATCGCGTTCGAGCCAATAGGCATTCGCGGCGAGACCTGCAGGCAATGATTTGAATTCGAGTTTCAGCGCGCGGCCTGCTTCGGCGGGAACGGCAACAACCCAGCGTCTACCTGTTTGCTTCAGGTCGGAAGCGTGCAACCCGGCGAGACGGATTCCCACTTCGACATGTTTGCCATCTGCTGCAATCGAAAGCGGCTTATTCACATCGAACAAAGCCTCGCCGCCTATGCGAGATGCATAGAGCTTCGCATGCGCAGTTTGATCGTTTTCGATGCGCGCGAACAGGAACGGCACGCTGCCGTTCGTGCTGCGCGCCGCAGAGATCAATCCACCCGTGCCGTATCCCGTCTGCGCGAATTGCATCGAGACATTCGGCGCAAGGCCCCGAAGCTTTTTCGGCGTACACCAGCCTTTCGCCTTAGACCACGCAGATGTCCACAATTGGCCGTCATAATCAGGCGCGATAAGCGCTGCATTGCCCGCCTCATCGATCGCGATCTGCGGCGCGAAACATGCGACTGACAATACGTTCTCCGTCACATGCCATGCATCGTTTTCGAACAGCGCATGCGAAACCGAAAGGCCGTTGTCGAGATAGACGATATGCGCGCGTGACCGCGCGGCATCGCCGACAGCCTGGAAATGAAACGTCAGCCGATCGTTCACATTGCAGCGCGCGAGTGTTTTCGCGGGCCCCAATTTCAGATCCGACGAAACAATTTTGTAGACAAGCTCTGTCCTGCTCGGGAATTCGCCGCGGAAACCGATAGCAAGCGCCTTGTCCTTCGCAATCGGTTCGACCTGCACACAGGAATGATACCAGCGCGCTTCACCGGCCTCGAACAGCCCCCCGACACGAGGGTTCCCATTCGGCGGCAAAACGATGAGGCGCATATCGCCGTCGCGGTCGAGCACAGAGGCCCATGCCGTTCCATCCGGCCCGATCTCGACCCAGGGTGCAGCCTGCCGCGCGCGGCTTACGAGCAACGTGCGCCAATCCTGCCAGACGATTTCGCCATTCTTCTCGTCACCCGTGATAACGCACAGCTCATGCTGATTGCGATGCAGGAATACGAGCACGACACGGCCATCATGATCGTCCACACAAAACGCGCCGCCGCCCCAGGCGATGGGCAGATCGAGCGTGTGTTTGTCGATGAGATCGAAACGCTCATCGATGCGCGCATGCATGATCCCATAGCCGATGCTGAAAAACGCATGGATGATCCCGCCGCGCGCGAACAGCTTGCGCGTCTTGCCGATGGCGAGATGATGCGGGCCGATATGGTCGCGCGCGTCGATCATAAGCGGCGCATCTATAAGTTCGTGGAATGATCCCATGCGCGGTTCCTCGAATCGTTTGGCCGCAGCATGAAGCAACATCGCAAACACGTGAATCCCACGATGGACGGGCGGGCGGGCGGGCGATAGATTCGCGCAGCATCCATTCGGAATATGCGTTCGTGTCTTTGTCCGGCCGCTTGGCCCAGCTTCCGCCCTCGTCTTTCGCGCAGCTTTCGACGCTGCTGGATGCGCACAAACCGGGCGCGCCGCCGATCAGTCTCGCCGTCGGCGATCCGAACGGCGCGGTGCCGGATTTCGTGCGACAGGCGATCGCTGAAACCGCACATCTGTTCGGTCAATATCCCGCGATCAACGGCACGGCGGAGTGGCGCGAGGCCGCAAGCACATGGCTCACACGGCGTTTCGGCGTGAGTGTCGATGCGGACAAAAACCTCCTGCCGCTCAACGGCACGCGCGAAGGCCTGTTCCTTGCGCCGTTTATCGTGACGCCGGAAACGAAAGCAGGCGCGCGGCCCGCGATCCTCATCCCGAACCCGTTCTATCAATGCTATGCGGCGGCGGCTTTGGCCGTGGGCGCAGAGCCTGTGTTCGTGCCTGCGCGCGCCGAAACAGGGTTCCTGCCGGATTACGCCTCGCTTCCCAAAGCGCTGCTCGACCGAACCTCTGCGGTTTATCTGTGCTCGCCTTCCAACCCCGAAGGCGCGTGTGCGAGCGAGGAATACTGGCGCAATCTGTTCGCGCTTGCCGATGCGCATGACTTCACCGTCTTCGCGGACGAGTGCTATGCGGATATCTACATAGACAAGAAGCCGCTCGGCGCACTCACCGCGCGCAGCGGACAATTCGAGCGGCTACTCACATTCCATTCGCTGTCGAAGCGCTCCGGCCTGCCGGGCCTGCGCTCGGGCATCGTCGCGGGCGATGCGAAGCTCATCGAGAAATTCCGCGCCTTTCGCAATTATGCAGGCCCTCAAGTGCCCATGCCCATTCTTGCGGCCTCGGCGGCAGCCTGGCGCGACGAGGCCCATGTCGCAGCCAACCGGGCCGCGTATGCCGAGAAGTTCGAGGTCGCCCAGCGCCTCCTCGGCAACCGCACGGGATTCCGGCTGCCGGAGGGGGGCTTTTTCCTGTGGCTCGATGTCGGTAACGGCGAGGAAGCCGCCCTGAAACTATGGCGCGAGGCGGGCATCCGCACCCTGCCCGGCGCTTACATGGGCCGTGAAAATGAACTGGGAAAAAACCAGTCAAACCCTGGGTTTTCTTATCTCCGTGTGGCGCTCGTTAGCGATCTGTCAACCATTCGGACGGCACTTGAGAGGATGGGCGAAATCCTGAGCCGGAGCGCATGAGCCGAAGCCGTACTGCGGGCGATGTCTATGTACCTCGCGAACGCCGCGCGGCCTTTGCCGACGCGATGGCGGAGGCACGCTACGCCGTCACCCGCGCCATGCAGGCGGCCCTCATGCGGGGTACGGGCGCGCTGCTGTTCCTGGCCAGTGCGGCGGCGCTCGTGGCGCTTGCGACCTATCATCAGGGCGATCCGAGCTTCGACAGCGCCACGGGGCGTGAGG
>DATHQA010000388.1:0-7839 GCA_035483375.1 Rhizomicrobium sp.
GAATTGGCGCACGGGCGGCGGCCACAGCGTGAGGATATGTCCGTCGCGGCGCACCCGCACGGGATTGGCGACACTTTCCACACTCGACTTCGCCGTGCCGCGCGACATCTTCTCGAGCCCGCCGATTGCAAGCGTCAACGACACGGCATCGGGCATGCGTCTTTTCATATGCGCGGCGAGGCAATCGCTGGGCACGACATCGAAGCCTACGCCGGGCAGCAGCATGACACCCGCACTGCCCGCTTCATTCGCGCGTGCGGCAAGCGCCTCAAGGACCGCGATCTCGCCCGTGATGTCGAGGTAATGCTTCCGATTGCGGATGCACGCATCGACCATCGGCTTCGACGTGGCGGAGAACGGTCCCGCGATATGGACAACCGCATCGACGCCTGTAAGCGCCCGGTCGAGTCCCGCCGCATCGGCAAGATCGACGGCGACATAGTCGAAGCCCAAAGGCTCGGCCAATTCCTTCAGCTTCGCGGCATTACGCCCCGAAAGCAGCGGGTTGAACCCACGCCGTTTCGCCTCTTTCGCGACGAGCTTTCCCGTATAGCCCGTCGCCCCATAGATCATGAATCGGTTGTTCATCGGCGCCCTCCTCGCGTATCCGCGATCCTAGCGGGCCTACGCCCGCCTGGGAACCTTTTGGCTTTTGCGGCCTGCGACGGTAAACTCCGCCGCAGCAATCAGGAGCAGGGCACCATGCACGCAAGCATCCGCAAACCTTTCGGCCTTCGCGCGGCACGCCTTTTGGCAGCGCTTATTCTTCCAGCGCTGCTCGCGGGCTGCGGCGTCAACTCGATCCCGACCAAGGACGAGCAGGTGAAGGCTGCCTGGGGCGAGGTGCAGAACCAGTATCAGCGCCGCTCCGATCTCGTGCCCAATCTCGTCGCGACTGTGCAGGGTTACGCGCAGCAGGAAAAAACGGTGCTGACCGCCGTCACGCAGGCCCGCGCGCAGGCGACGCACGTGTCCGTCGACGCGTCCACGATCACCGATCCCGAGGCGTTCCAGAAATTCCAGGCCGCACAGGATCAATTGTCCGGCGTGCTCGGCCATCTGCTTTCGATCACGGAGAATTATCCGGATCTGAAATCGAACCAGAATTTCCTCGCGCTGCAGGCACAGCTCGAAGGCACCGAAAACCGTATCGCGATCGCGCGGCGCGATTACAACGAGGCGGTAAGGCAATATAATACGGAACTGCGCACATTCCCCGGCGTGATCTGGGCTTCGACGCTTTATAAATCCGCCAAGCCCGCGCAATCCTTCGCCGCGACGGCGAACGCGCAAACCGCACCCGTTGTGAATTTCAACACGGCGGCGCCCGCGACAACGGCACCGTGAACGCGCTTCATCTATATATTCGCCTCGCGGCATTCGCGTTGCTGTGCTTTGTGCTTGCGCCCGCGCAAGCAGCACCGACCTTTCCGCAGCTTACGGGCCGCGTGGTCGATGACGCGAATATTCTTTCGGATTCCGTCAAGCAAGATCTGACGCAGAAGCTAGAAGACCTCGAAAACAAGACCTCGCGGCAACTCGTCGTCGTCACGCTGCCATCGCTGCAAGGCTATGAGATCGAGGATTACGGTTATCAACTCGGTCGTCACTGGGGCATCGGGCAGAAATCGTCCAACAATGGCGTATTGTTCGTCATCGCGCCGAACGAGCACAAGGTCCGCATCGAGGTAGGGTATGGCCTCGAACCCATCCTTACCGATGCGCTTTCCGAAGTGATCCTGCAATCGAAAGTGCTGCCGCGCTTCCGCGAAGGCGACATGCAGCAGGGCGTCATCGACGGTACGGAAGCGATCATCCAGCAATTGTCGCTCGATGAAACGGCCGCCAAAGCCAATGTCGCGCAAGCCGCGCAGCAACAGCAGAATATGCACGTCGTGCATGTCAATCCGCTGTTCGTGCTTTTCATGTTCATTTTCATCTTCTGGATTCTCGGTCATCTGTTCCGCGGTTTCGGATGGTGGTTGCCGTTCATGCTGCTGAGCAGTGGCCGTTCGTCCTATGGCGGCGGTGGATTTGGAGGCGGTTCGTTCGGTGGCGGTGGCTTCAGCGGAGGCGGCGGCAGTTTCGGCGGCGGCGGCGCATCGGGGAGCTGGTGATGCTGCAAGAAACCGATCATCAGCGCATCACTGCCGCAATCGCGCATGCCGAGAAAACGACGTCCGGCAAAATCCATTGCGTGCTGACGCGCGAAGTCTCGCGTTATCGCGAGGTGCCGCTTGCCTGGGCTTCCGCCATCGCACTGCTCGCGCCGCCGATTGCGCTGTTCCTGCAACCTTCGCTGCTCACGCGCTTTTCGAATGATTGGGCCTCGTCGCAGGCGAATGACGTCCATCGCCAGATCATTGTGGCGATTTCAGGCTATGCGATGTGTCAGATCGTGTTGTTCCTTGTCGTGGCCGTATTGCTCGCGATCCCTGCGATACGTCGTCTCTTCACGCCCGGCATGCTCAAACGCCACCGCGTTCATCAGGCAACCCAGCATCATTTCGTTTCGATCCATCATCATGCGAGCGAAACGCGGCCGCATATCCTCATCTATGCCTCGCTCGATGACCGCAAGGTTGAGATCATCGCAAGCGAATCCATTCATCGCCTTGTCGGCGACATCGCATGGAAGGAAATGGCGGCGGCGGTGTCGGCAGGCATGCGCAGCGACAAGCCCGCCGATGGCTTCGTCAACGCCGTGCAGATCGCAGGTGCGGCACTCGCAAAGCACTTTCCGCCGATAGTTGCTTAACCGAACGCTCCGATAATAACTCCCGCAACAAGCAGCGCCACGAGCCAATGGCCTGAGTCGATAACTGTGAGCATCGGCTTGCGCTTGGCGAAACCATTGTTCACGATTTGCGTCGTCAACACGAAACCGAGCCACATGAGCGCCGCTGTGCACGCACCCATTTTGATATTCGTCGCGCCGCGCGTGGCGATGGCAGCCGCGAGCACACAAGCCATCACGATATCGGCGATGAACGAAAGCGCCATCGGCACGACGGGCATGCCGCCGCCGCCCATTTGCTCTTTCGTCTTTTCAAGCGCAGCCATCCACGCATTGCCGAGTACGCCATACCAGATCGCACCCGCGACCCAAGCACCGATAGCCGCAACAAACACTGCGATGTAATTGATGTGAACCATATCGTCCTCCCCAAGCGATGAGGCGTTAAGCCTATCACGCGCGGAGACCCAAACCGGATCTCGAAAAATTTTCGTGGAACCTTGGGAAGGAATCTCGGCCCCGCCCGTTTTGCTGACAGGGGCGCAGAACAGGCGCCCATGCAGATGAACATAGGAGCCTGATATGCATAGGAAAATTCAATTTCTCATGAGCGCGGCGATGCTGGGCGGAATGGGCCTTGCCGCGCCTGCGATGGCTGCGCCCCATGGCGTGAAGGTGGGCGTTCTCACCTGCCATGTCGCGAGCGGCTGGGGCTATGTGATCGCCTCGTCCCGCGAACTGGATTGTACATACAGGCCCAATCGCGGTGAGCCCGACCGTTATGTCGGCAGTATTTCCAAGCTAGGCGTCGATATCGGCTACACGCAAAACGGCGTGCTCCTTTGGGATGTCGTTGCGCCGACTTCTGATACGCGCGCCGGCGCGCTTCAAGGCGATTATGCAGGCGCGACTGCGAGTGCGACGGTCGGCGCGGGCATAGGCGCGAATGTTCTCATCGGCGGCTTCGACAAATCGATTGCGCTGCAGCCTGTGAGCTTTGAAGGCAATGTCGGTTTCGACGTTGCGGCGGGCCTCGGCGAAATGAGCCTGCAGGCTGCGCATCCCGAACGCATGGGCGAAGTGCGGCGCGAATATCACGAGGCGGAAATTCCGCCACCGCCGCCCGCACCGAGAACCTTTGCGGTGTTCTTCGCGTTCAACAAATCGGCGCTGACGCCCGAAGCGCGCCAGATCGTGCATGAGGCCGTGTTGACAGCGAAGGATATGGCGCCCGTGCGCGTCATCGTGGTCGGCGATACCGATACGGTCGGCACGCATAGCTATAATCAAGGCCTGTCCGAAGCACGCGCCAATGCCGTGCGTGCGGAGATGCGCAAGCAGGGGCTTGAAGGCGTCGCCATCGCAGCCGTGGGCCGCAGTTTCGATGACCCACTCATCGCGACGGTGCCGAATACGCGCGAGGCACGCAACCGCCGTGCGATCATCGAGGTTCAGAGCGCGGCAGGTGCGTGATTATAAATACCTCATGTTGGAAAGGCGGATCGAGAGGTCCGCCTTTTTCTTATGCTTTATTGCGAAGCGATGAGGGATTTGTCGGGCGGCGCGAGAAACCCATAACCGAAAACAAGATCGCGGCCGGGATTACCGAGATGTATGGCGCTGCGTTTCAACTCCTCCCATGCGGCAGAAGCTTCCGCAGGATCCACACGTTTCATAAGCAGTGCAAAACGCACGGCGATAGAAGGTGCAGCAAACGAAGTGCCCGTCATCGTCGCGCGACCATTGTTGAGGATTGCAGCACGCACATCCACGCCAAGCGCCGCAAACGAAACATCGCCGCGATTGGCATCGATCTGAATCTTCTGCTCGTGATCGACGGAGGTGACGCCCGCAACGCCCGCATAACCCGCCGGATATTCGATTGGTGCGGCAGGCCCATCATTGCCGACCGCAGCCACAATCACATGCCCACGTTTAATGAAAGCTGCGGTCGCGGCCTGCAAAATCGCATTGGGCGGACCTGTGAGACTGATATTCGCAACCGGCACGTCATTGGCCGCAAGCCAACCCAATGCGCGCGCAATGTCGTCCGCTGCACCACCCGCAGCATTGCCGCCATAAACATCGGCAGCATAAAGCGTGGCATGCGGAAGCGCACCCTCCTCATCATTGCCGACCAGCAGCGAGGCAACTGCCGTGCCGTGTTGCGTGGGCGGACCATCGCCAGTGCCTGCGAAATTCTTCGGCACAATCGTCGCATCGGAGAACGCATGATTGCGGCGTTCGATACCGCCATCGATCATGCCGACCTTCACAACTGCGTGCTGACCGCTTTGCTGCGGCGCGTTTTGCGAAGCGGACGATGCGACTGCTTCTCCGGTCGGATTGTAAATGTGGTCATAGTCATAAGAACCGGATGGATCGGCCTTGCGGATCGCGGCGAGCGCATCGCTCGCGCTCATGCCATCGGGCACGCGCAGCACAGCCATCTTCAAACCCAGCGAGTCGATGCTTTCCTGGCGCGCAACTTCGAAATGAAGGTTCTGCGCAATCGCCAAACTTGCATCGCTCGGCGCAAGCGCGAGGATTTCGCCTTTCACGACCCGCGCGCCGAGCAGATCCTTTTCGAAGGCCGAACTATGCCGCGGGCGGCCCACCTGATCGCGCACGACATTGAGCGTGGAACCGACCGTGCCTGTTACATCATGCGTGACATCTCCGAGCGTGCCGGTCACGCCCTGCAACGTGCCGCCAATGGGCCTGAGCACCGATCCAAGGGGCGCGCCAAGGCCAAGCGGCAAAGCCCATGCGCCCACGAAGCTCGCGAAAAACGCGGCTGCGGCGCCCGCGCAAAGAAGCAGCCTGTTGCCTCGCATTCTATCTTCCCTATGAACCCGGTATAATTATAACGGCTGGGGACGGAATTGCGTCCATGGAACTCGCGCAAGCCGGGAATAAATCGCGGGCTGGGCCGTTGTCAGGGTGAAGATGGACGCGCCGATCGATACGATCCGCCGCCAGATGACCGCGCTTTTGCCGCGGCTGCGCCGTTTCGCGGTGTCGCTGACCGGCAATATGACGGATGCGGACGATCTGGTTCAGGACACGATCGAGCGTGCGCTGAAAAGCCTCCATCAATGGCAACAGGGGACGCGATTGGATAGCTGGATGTTTCGCATAGCGCAGAATTTGTGGATCGATGCGATGCGCGCGCGGCGTGTGCGTGCCGGCGTGCTCGGCGATCCCAACGATGCCGAGAATGTCGCGGTCGATGGCGTGCGCGATAACGAAGCGCGGCTCATTTATGCCGCCACATGCCGCGCGCTAAAGGAATTGCCGGAAGAGCAGCGCACGGTCGTGGCACTCGTTCTCATCGACGGCATGTCTTATCGCGATGCAGCGGATACGTTGAACCTGCCCATCGGTACGGTGACGAGCCGCTTGGCGCGTGCGCGCGAAGCGCTTGCCGCGCGTGTGTTTGGCGCAGGCGCGAAGCCTGCGGAGGTGATGCAATGAATCTCTCTCCCGAAACGCTTTCGGCCTTTATCGACGGCGAATTGCCGCTCGAAGAAATGCATCGCATTGAAGCGGCATTGCAGGATCGTCCTGATCTGTTGGCTTACGTCGAACAGCAGCATGCCTTGCGCACGGAATTGAGCGATGCGCTTTCGCCTGCGATGAATGCGCCGATCCCGGATCGTTTCCTGAAAGCGATTAACGAGACTCCTACTTCGTGGCAATGGCAGATTTCACATGCGGGTGGCCTGTTCGCGCCGCGCAATCTTGCATGGACGGGCGTGCCCGCAGCAGCTGCGCTCGCCTGCGGGCTTCTCATCGGTATCAATGTCGGGCGCGATGCGGATATTGTGAATACGAACAATGGACTCGTCGCGCACGGCCAGCTCGCCGAGGCGCTGTCCAACAAGCTCGCGTCGAACGCCGGCGCAGGGCCGAGCATCGGCATCAGCTTTCGCGCGAAAGACGGCCGTTATTGCCGGACCTTCGCGACCCAATCGGCGACGGCGGGCATCGCCTGCCGCGACGCGTCCGGCTGGGCCATCGCGGCGCTATCCGCAGCCCCCATTGAGGTGGGTAGCCAAGCCAATTATCGCCCCGCGGCGAGCGCCATGCCGGATGTCATCCGCAACGCGGTGACAGGCATGATCGACGGCACCCCGCTCGACGCCGCGGGCGAGCGCCAGGTCAAGGCCGAAGACTGGCTAACTCACTAATTTTATTCACTTTTCGCAGAAATTTCGAAATTTGCGGAAGAAATTCCCAGGCAGTCCGTTGTGGTGATGTGGGACGAGCGACGTCCCCGGAAACATCGCAAAAGGACCACGACAATGATCTCTCTTCGTAAGGCAATTCAGTCCGCCCTTCTGTGCAGCGCGGTTGCGGCGGCGTCTCCGGCTTTCGCGGGCGGCCTTCTCGGCGGCGGCCTCGGTGGAATGGGCGGCATGCATGGCGGTTTCGGCGGCATGGGTGGGTTTGGCGGTATAGGCGGCCTCAACGGCATGGGCTCGTTGAACGGCATGGGCTCGCTGCATGGCGCGGGCGACCTCTCGCGCACAACGATCAAGCCGACGGTGAATTCCGTTGAGAAGGTTTCGGGCAGCGGCTCGCTCAATGCCTCGCCCAATCTTTCTTCCGCAACGAAGCCCGTGACCCAGACGGCGCATGAGGCCGAAAGCACGCTGAATAGCACGACATCAGCCACGCAATCGGTTGCGCGTTCCACGACCGATACTGCGTTGAAGAGCACGAACAGCGTCGGCAACGTCGCCGGTAACGTCACGGGCAGCGCAAGCGGAACTGCGACTTCCGCGGTTGGTAACGTTTCCGGCTCGGAGAGCGAGGACACCAACGACGCCGATCAGAGCCTTTACGGTATCTCCAACGATGCGCGCGCCGAAGCCAACAAAGTCTTTGCCAGAGAAGGCAAAGCCACGAGCGGCGTGGAAAACAGCGTCGAACATGAAGCCAATGGCGGCCTGAAAGACGCGACGAAGACGGTGAACAACACCGATCTCAGCGCGAGCGGCAAGGCCTCATCGAGCGCTTCGTTTCACACGCGTTCGCTTGCCAAGACCGTAACGTCCGGCCACACGGCGACACATACGAAAACCGCGTCGACGGGC
>DATHQA010000389.1:0-3246 GCA_035483375.1 Rhizomicrobium sp.
CCGGGCACATATTTCTCGACCATCACCTCGTCACCGAGCGGCCAGCTTTCACTGCCCAACTCGCCGGGCGGACGATTGTCGCCCTCGCGGATAATGAAAACGCCGACGCTGGAGCCTTCGTTGACCGGCTTCACGACATAAGGCGGATCCATGAGGTGACGCGCGCTCGCATCGTGCCGGTCGGCTATGATGGAATCCACAACAGGAAGCCCCGCGGCGCGGAACACATCCTTGGCGCGCTGCTTGTGCATCGCAAGGGCCGACGCGAGCACGCCCGAATGCGTATAGGGAATGCGCAGCAATTCGAGCAGGCCCTGCACGCAGCCATCTTCCCCATAGCGGCCATGCAGCGCATTGAACGCGACGTCCGGCGCGGTTTCGGCAAGCGCTGTGCACAGATCGTCCTGCGCATCGATTTCGAGCGTTTCGAAACCTTCCTCGCGCAACGCTTTCGCGCAGGCGCGGCCCGAAACAAGGCTCACCTCGCGTTCGGCGGAACGGCCGCCATACAGCACGGCCACGCGGGGTTGCGCGCTCATGGCCCGCCCTCCGCCACACCGATACGCTTGATCTCCCATTCGAGCGTGACGCCCGATTTCGCCTTCACGCGTGCGCGCACGTCTTCGCCAAGCGCCTCGATATCCGCGGCGCTTGCATCGCCCGTGTTGATAAGGAAGTTACAATGCTTTTCGGAGACCTGTGCCGCGCCATGCATGAGCCCGCGGCAACCGGCTTCATCGATCAATTGCCACGCTTTGTAGCCCAGCGGATTCTTGAACGTCGAACCTCCTGTGCGCATCTTGACAGGCTGGGATGCTTCGCGTTCGGCAACAAGGGCATTCATGCGGGCGTGGATTTCTTCGGGCACGCCGCGCGTTCCCTCGAACACGGCTTCGACAAAAATAAAATCCTCCGGCACGCCGGATTTGCGATAGACGAATGCCATATCGGAGGCGCTGAGCGTGTGCTTGGTGCCTTTTGCGTCGATGGCGGTCGCTTCGACAAACACATCTTTGATCTCGCGGCCATAGCAGCCGGCGTTCATGCGCAGCGCGCCGCCGATCGTGCCTGGAATGCCGCGCAGGAATTCGACACCGGCGATACCGGCATCCGCCGCCACGCGCGCGACCTGCGCATCAAGCGCTGCGGCACCGGCGCGCACGTGCATGCCTTCGACCGTGATTTTTCCGAACGAAGCAGGCAAGCGGATCACGACACCGGGAATACCGCCATCGCGAATGAGAAGATTGGAACCGACGCCGATGACGTTCACACGCGTGTCGGCGGGCTTCGCGAACAGAAACGTCGCGAGATCGTCCGCGTCAGCAGGACGGAACATAATCTCCGCAGGCCCGCCCGCACGAAACCACACAAGATCCTTCAGCGGCGCGTTCTCGGCATAAGTGCCGCGCACGGGAGGCAACATCGCGCAGGGCCGCGATTGCATCACGCCCGCCCTCCTTGCGCCTTCAGCGCCGCTTCGAGGCCAGCCGCCCATTGCGTGATCGAGCCCGCGCCGACGCACACAATCGCGCCGCCTTGTTTCGCAAATGGCGCGACAGTTGCCGCAAGATCGGCCTCACCGTCTATCGTCAGCACATTGCGATGACCATGCGCGCGCAGCGCAGCCGCATAGGAGTCGCGATCAATACCAGGAATTGGTTGCTCACCCGCCGCATAGACCGGTGCAATGATCGCGACGTCGGCTTCGTTGAGGCAAGTGCAGAACTGCTCGAACGTATCGCGCAGGCGCGTATAGCGGTGCGGCTGTACCACGGCTATGATAGGCCCGTCATAGGCCTGGCGCGCAGCTTTCAGCGCAGCCGCGATCTTAAACGGATTGTGCGCGTAATCATCGATGATGGACGTGCCGTTCCATTCGCCGACTTTCGTGAAGCGGCGTTTCACGCCCTCGAACCCAGCAAGCGCTTTGCGGATCGTCTCGTCGTTCACGCCAAGTTCGCGCGCGACCACGATGGCCGCGAGCGCGTTCTGCACATTGTGTTCGCCCGGCATGGGCAGCGTGAGGCCGTCAAGCCGCGTTTCACGTTTCTTGCGCCGGTCCGTCATCACGACATCGAAATGCGAGGCGCCTCGCGAGAAACTCACATTCACCGCGCGCAGATCCGCCTGCGGGCTGAAGCCGTATGTGACAAGCCGCCTGTCTTCCACGCGGCCGACCATCGCCTGCACCTCGGGATGATCGAGACACAGCACCGCGAAACCATAGAACGGCACATTCTCCACGAAACGCTGGAACGCATCGCGCATCCTATCGAACGTGCCGTAATAATCGAGGTGATCGGGATCCATATTCGTGATGATTGCAACCGTCGAAGGCAGGCGCAGGAATGTGCCGTCGCTTTCATCGGCTTCGACGACAACCCATTCGCCCGCGCCCAGATGCGCATTCGTGCCATACGCATTGATGATGCCGCCATTCACAACCGTGGGATCGAGATTGCCCGCGGCTAATAACGCCGCCACCATCGTCGTCGTCGTCGTCTTGCCGTTCGTGCCCGCAACCGCCACGCACCATTTCAGGCGCATGATCTCGGCAAGCATTTCCGCGCGGCGCACGAGCGGCAGATTGCGTTCGCGCGCCGCATCGAATTCCGCATTGCCCGGCTTCACGGCAGAGGAATAAACGACGACTTCCGCGTTCTTCAAATTGTCCGCCGCGTGACCGACGCTGACCGCGATACCAAGCCCGCGCAGACGTTTCACATTCGCATTGTCGGCAACGTCGGAACCCTGCACGCGATAACCGAGATTGTGCATGATCTCGGCAATGCCGCTCATACCGATGCCGCCAATGCCGATGAAATGGATCGCGCCGACATCGAGCGGCACGCGCGTGTGAATGGAAAGCGCGGTCGCGTTCATGCGGCCCGTCCCAATTCTTCGACAATATCGGCGAGGCGCGAGGCGGCGTCCGGCTTTGCGAATTGGCGCGCGGCTTCGGCGCGGCGCGAGAGTTCTTCCGGCTGCGCGAAAATATCCTGCAGCATTTGCGAGAGCGATTGCGGCGTGAGTTCGCGTTGCGCCACGCGCCAGGCGGCACCCGCCTTCGCGAACACATCGGCATTGGAAGTTTGATGATCGTCCGTCGCGGACGGCAGCGGAATGAAGATCGCGGGCCTGCCGATGACGGCGAGTTCGCATAATGTAGACGCGCCCGACCGCGCAATGACAAGATGCGCATGCGCCATGCGCGCGGGCATGTCGGTGAAAAACGTGGCGAGT
>DATHQA010000390.1:0-2549 GCA_035483375.1 Rhizomicrobium sp.
CTGCGTGGCTTCGTGATAGGCGGCGATTGTGTCGGCTTTATTAACGAGCGCGAGAATCTCGGCGCTCGCGCGGGCTGGTAGACCGAAACGCACGTGAATGGCCGCCAAAAGCCGCAATTCGAAATCCTTGTAATCTATGCCCACAGCCGCTTTGAACGGACTGATGAGATCGCCGACCACATATTCCGGCGCGTCATGCAGAAGCGCGGTCAACCGCGCCGCGCGCGCGACCCGGGGGGAAAGCTCCGCTACGACGCGCTCCACAAGCACGCAATGCTGCGCGACCGAGAACGCGTGCGCGCCATATGTCTGCCCGTTCCAGCGGGCGACGCGCGCGAGTCCATGTGCGATATCGCCAATCTCGATATCGAGCGGCGAGGGATCGAGCAGGTCTAGCCTGCGTCCGCTCAGCATGCGCTGCCAGGCGCGTGGTGGTGTCTTGCTTTTGGGCATGTGTATCGTTTGGGTTCCGCGTTTACCTTAATCACAGATTAATTCCCGTACGCCGCGCATGCAGCGCATGGACTGATAGAATTTGTCTTTACTTTAACGCGGGCGGCAAGCGCATGGCGATTAAGCCATTAGCGGCGGACAAATTCCGCCTCAGGACGGATCCCGCACTGCTGCCTTTCGATACGACGGCGGAGCTCGCTGCGCCGGATGTGCCGGTGGGGCAGGAGCGGGCGATGCGTGCACTGCATTTCGGCACGAGGCTCGCCCAACCCGGCTACAACATCTATGTCACGGGCTCCAAAGGCAGCGGCAAACATCGAAGCGTGAGCGATGCGCTTGCGAAGCTCACGGCTTCGCGGTCGGCTGGCTTCGACTGGTGCTATGTGCACAATTTCGCCGATCCGAACCGGCCTGCGGCATTGCGGTTTGCCACGGGCGAGGGCGTGGCGTTCCGCACCGCAATGGCGGAATTTTCGGGCGCGCTCAGATCCGCAATGAAGCCTGTGTTTGCGGGCGCGGATTATCTCGCCAAGCGTGCCGCCATCGACGGCGAATTCCGCAAGACGGCGGATGCCGCGTTCGGCGAATTGCGCACTGCCGCCGAAGCGAAGGGGCTCGCACTTGTCGAGCCGCGCGAAGGCCGTTTCGAATTCAAGCCGCAACGCGATGGTCTTGTGCTCACAGAGATAGAGCATCGCAGCTTGCCGCGCGCGGAGCGCGACCGCATCACCGCTTCGCGGCGCGTGTTGCGCGCGGGTCTCGATCACGCGATGCAAACGCTTGCCGTATTGCGCGAGAAGGCGAATGAGCGCCTGCGTATGCTCGATCGCGAAACGGGTAGGGGGGCGCTCAACGATCTCATCACGCCATTGCAGGTGCGTTTCGGCGGTGACGATGCGGTTTCGGCCTATCTTCAAAGCGTGCTAAATGAAGCGATCGCGCATCTGGATGCATTGCGTGCGATGGCGCGCGGCGAAGATGTCGGCGCGAAGATTCCGTTTCACCACTACGACGTGAATCTACTTGTCGTGAATACCAAGAATGCCGGTGCGCCGATCGTGTGGCTCAGCCTGCCAACGCTTTCGCGGCTTGTGGGCCGCATCGAACGCACGCCTGTGATGGCGACGAGTGTCACGGATTTCATGCATCTGCGCTCCGGCGCGCTGCATCATGCCAATGGCGGTTTCCTGCTTGTCGAAGCGCAGGAGATCATGCAGCAGCAACCGGCGTGGAAAGCGCTCAAGCGCGCACTGCGCAGCAATCAAATCCGCATCGAAAACCTGTCCGAGGTGCAGGATCGCGCCGAAGCCGCGACCATCGAACCCGCGCCGATTCCACTTGATGTGAAGATCGTGTTGTTCGGCGAGCCTTGGGTGTTCGACAAATTACAAACCCTCGATCCAGATTTCCGCGAGTTGTTCAAGGTGCGTAGCGAATTCGCGAGCACGGCTACGCGCGACGACGCCAATTGCCTTGCGTTGCTGCGCGCCGTGGCCGATATCGCGCATCGCGATAATCTGCGTCAGCTCGACCGCTCAGGCGCGGCGCGATTGCTCGATGAAATCTCGCGCATGGCGGGCGACGGCGAGAAGATCAGCGTGCGTATCGGGCGTATCATCGATCTCGTGCGTGAGGCCGATGCATGCGCGGGAGAGAATGAGCGCGGGCTTATCGCGGCCTGGGATATCGAACGCGCGATTGCGGCCAAGGAAGACCGCATCGGTCGGCTCAAGGCGCTCGAACAGGAATTGATCCGTAGACGGATCGTCTTCATCGACACGGACGGCGCGGCGGCAGGGCAGGTGAACGCGCTCACCATCCTCAACGCCGGCGGGCAATCATTCGGTGCGCCCGCACGTATCACCGCGCGTGTGGGCCCGGCAGCGAATAATGGCATCCACATCGACAGGCTCGCCAATTATGTCGGTCTCACGCAGAAGCGCGGCGTGCAGACGCTGGCCGCCTATCTGAACGGCGCGTATTCTGCCTTCACGCCGCTTTCCTTGTCTGCGAGCATCGCATTCGAGCAATGCTATGGTCCGATCGATGGCGATAGTGCGTCCGCCGCTGAACTCATCGCCACGCTTTCTGCCATC
>DATHQA010000391.1:0-6229 GCA_035483375.1 Rhizomicrobium sp.
AGCTGGAACGTCATCTTCGCCGTCTTGCCGAGCACAGTCTTCAGATGCTCGGGGTCTTGCAGGCCCGGCACCTGCACGAGAATGCGCTGGTCGCCTTGCCGCTCGATCGTGGGCTCGCGCGTGCCGAGCGCGTCGATGCGGCGGCGCACGACTTCGATCGACTGGTTCAGCACCTGTTCCTGCGTCTGCTTTTTGTATGCATCGGTGAGATGCATGACGATGCTGCCGTCATTCGACGTGCTCACATCATATTCATGCGTGCCGATGACGAGCACCGATCCGCCCACCACGGGGTTCAGATCGTCGAGGATTTTTTTCGCCGCATCGAATTGCGATGCATCGCGGATGCGCACCGAAACCGTGTCATCCTTCGCGGCAAGGTCGGTGTAGCCGATATGGGCATGGCGCAGGCCGATGCGGATATCGGCGAGCAGCGATTCCAATTGATCCTTCTGCACTTGATCGAGTTCGACTTCGAGCAGCAGATAGGAGCCGCCCTGCAGATCGAGGCCGAGGCTTGTCGTGGCGCTGGGCAGCCATGACGGAATCTTCGCGCGCAGATTGTCCGGCAGCGCATTGGGCAACGCGACAAGAATGCCGCCGATAAGGATGGCGACGACAAATGCGCGAACCCAGGTGGAAATCTGCAGCATCAGTTATCTGCCTTGGCGTCTGCGGGCGCGGCCTTGGCGCGCACTTCGCTGATCGTGGCCTTCAAGATGCGCACCTGCACATTGTCGGCGATCTCGACCAGTACCTCGCCCTCATCCTTGACTTTGACCACGCGTCCAATAATGCCGCCGGCCGTCACAACCGTGTCGCCGCGCCGCACATTGTCCACCGCCTCGCGAAGCTGTTTCATGCGCTGCTGTTGCGGGCGGAAAACGAGGAAATACATGATCCCGAGAATGGCGATGAACGGGATCATCGAAGTGATAAGGGACTGATCCATGAGGCGATCCGGAAAATATGCGGGCGCGGCTTGCGCGATGGGCGCGGACTATAGCGGCGCGCGGCCTCATTGCAACCGCGTGCGGCGCGAGGACTAACCCTATGACACAGCGGCAGAATTTTGGTGCGGACGATGTGAGTGCGCGCGTAGCGGAAGCACTGGAGCGGCTTGCCCCGCCTGCCGTCTCGGCCGCCGTGCCGGATGGAAACGCCTTTGTCTGGGAGCCAGCCCATGGCGGATTGGTGGCCGTGGCCGCCGTCGCCCATGTGCCGCTCACGCTTCTCAAAGGCGTGGATGCAGCGCGCGACACGCTGTTCGAGAACACGCGGCGCTTCGCCGACAGGCTTCCCGCCAACAACGCGCTGTTGTGGGGCGCGCGCGGCATGGGCAAATCCTCGCTCGTGAAAGCGGTGCATGCGGAGGTCAATCGTGGGCGCGCAGGCGATGCGACGCTGGCGCTTGTCGAAATCCATCGCGAGGAGATCGCGAGCCTGCCGCAATTGCTGCGCATCCTGCGGGACGCGAAGCGCCGCTTCCTGCTTTATTGCGACGATCTTTCCTTCGACAAGGACGACACGAGCTACAAATCGCTGAAGGCCGCCCTCGAAGGCGGCATCGAGGGGCGGCCCGCGAACGTCCTGTTCTACGCGACCTCCAACCGCCGCCATCTCATGCCGCGCGACATGATGGAGAATGAACGCTCGACCGCGATCAATCCGTCCGAAGCGGTGGAGGAGAAGGTTTCGCTATCGGACCGTTTCGGTCTGTGGCTCGGCTTCCACAATTGCGGACAGGACGAATATCTCGCGATGATCGATGGTTACGCCGCGCATTTCCATATCGAAATGCCGCGCAGCGAATTGCATGCGCGCGCGCTTGCTTGGGCCGCTGGACGCGGTGCGCGCTCGGGCCGCGTCGCATGGCAATTCATGCAGGACATCGCAGGGGAATTGGGGAAGAGGTTGGACTGAATTCGTTTGACTTGCTTCATCTACCAACTCATCCGTCACGGCAGGGCTTGACCCTGCCATCCATCGCGTTCGCGTCTACGAACGCAAAAGAATCATTCCGTCGCGCGGACGCGCGCCGGATGGATGGCCGGATTTAATCCGCCATGACGGTTATGGATCAAGCGCAATCGGGCTCACCGTTCCGCCACCAGCATCGGCTTCGGATTGATCGGCTTGCCCGCCTGACGGATTTCGAAATGCAGTTGCGGGCTATCGACGTCACCCGTCGAACCCGCAAGCGCGATGACCTGCCCCTGCTCCACGCGCGTGCCTTTCGCGACAAGAATGTTCGCGGCATGCGCATAAGCCGTAACGTAGCCATCGTCATGCTTGATGAGCACGAGATTGCCGTAGCTCTTCAGCGCATCGCCCGCATAGGTGACGACACCGCCTGCGGCTGCGTGGATCTTCTCGCCTTCACTCGCTGCGATGTTAATGCCGTCATTGCGCTCGCCGCTCGCGGATGCACCGAACGGCGAAATCACGCGGCCCGTGATCGGCCACACGAAATGCGCATTCGCGGCAAGCTGCGAATCCTGCGTGACACTTGCTTGCGGTGTGGGCGCAGCCTGCGGCTCGACAGACGCCACTTGCGTTTCGCTGTCATCGGGACGCGCGTGCGGGATCGCGACGGCAACCGCATTCGCATCCGGCTCTTTCGTGAGCAATCCATCGATGATCGAATCCGCCTGATCCAAAATCGAAGGCGATTGCGGGGTCGCATCTTCGAAGGGTGCTGCGCGCGGACGCGGCGGAGGCAATACGGCAACACGCACGGGTTTTGCTTTCACAGGCGCAAAAGGCTTGCCCGTCGCTTCGGCGAGAATACGTGTGCGCACGACATGCGAGTTCGCGGGAACCTTCAACACCTGCCCCGGTGCGGGCGCGCCATGCAGATCGTTCACGCGCGAAAGCGTATCGGCATCGGTGCCGTAACGCGCAGCGACATCGGCTGTGCTGTCGCCCGAACGCGCGACGACACTGTAATATGTGGCCTGCGGATAATCGGAATCGTCGGCGAGATCGGGTTTCAATTGTTCGTGCAGATTGGCGCAACCGCCAAGACCAAGCAGGAGCAACACGGCGACGCGGCCGCGCAAGCGATCAACTGCTCTCCTCCGTTCCATTGCGCTTTTGCGCCTCTTGCGGAACGCCCGGTAACATGGGCACGAACACCACGGGGATCAGCGTTTCGCTTTTCACCCCACCATCGAGCTTGATTATCTTCGTTAGAGTTTGAGAAAAACTTTCACGATCTGCAGATTCACCAACCGGAGCGATGAGGATTCCCGCGGGTTTTAACTGTTCGATAAGCATGTTCGGAATTTTAGTTACCGCAGCGGTAACGATGATGCGGTCGAACGGCGCCTGCTCCGGCCAGCCCTGGAACCCATCGCCGAGCTTCGTGACGATGTTGTGAAATTTCAATCGACGGAACTTCGCGTCCGCGGCGCGGAACAGATGGCGATGCCGCTCGATCGTGTAAAGCCTGCGGCATAGCGGAGAAAGCACCGCGGATTGATAGCCCGAGCCTGTGCCGATCTCGAGCACACGCATGTTCTCGCCGACCTCGAGCACCTGCGTCATGTAAGCAACCACATAAGGCTGGCTGATCGTCTGGCCGCAGGCGATGGGCAGCGCGCGGTTTTCGTAAGCGTCGGACGCAAAAGCTTCTTCGACGAACACGTCGCGCGGCGTGCGTTCGATGGCGGCAAGCACGCGATGATCGGAAATGCCCTGCCCGCGCAGCGCCATGATGAGCGCGATGGCGCGCGAATCCGTCACGACGCGGGCGGCTTGCCGTCGATCAACGGCTTCAGCCGGTCCCTGATCTTGAATTCGGTGAGGTTGAGATGCAGCGGCGTCACCGAGATGCGGCCTTCATAGACCGCACGCAGATCGGTGCCTTCGTCGGGATTGGAACGCACGCGGCGATAACCGATCCAGAAATAGGGCACGCCGCGCCCATCGATGCGGCGGTCGAGCACGGTCGTATCCTGATCGCGAATACCTTGCGCCGTGACTTCCACAGCCTCGACCGCTTCGGGCGCGCGATCGGGGAAATTGACGTTCATGAGCACGTCGCGCGGCCAGCCGACCTCGACAAGCTTGCGGATCAACGGCGGAGCATGTGTTTCCGCACATGACCAGTTCACTTCGCGGTTGGCGGTGAAACCGAAGGCCTGGCTCAGCGCAATCGATGGAATGCCGAGCACGGTTCCCTCCATCGCGCCCGCAATCGTGCCGGAATAGGTCACGTCATCGGCGATGTTGGAGCCGCGGTTGACGCCGGAGAGCACAAGTGTGGGCGTGTATTCCTCCATCACGTGACGCACGGCCATCATGACGCAATCGGTCGGCGTACCGCTGACGGCGAAACGTTTCGCACTGATCTCGCGCAGGCGCAACGGCAGCGAAAGCGTCAGCGAATGCGAAGACCCGGATTGCTCCGTTTCGGGCGCGACCACCCACACATCGTCGGACAATGCGCGCGCGATTTTCTCCGCCGCGATCAAACCCGGCGCATGAATGCCGTCATCGTTTGTGACAAGGATACGCATTATTTCGCGATTCTCTCCATCCCACCCATATAGGGCCGCAACGCATCGGGAATTGCGATGGAGCCGTCACTGTTCTGATAATTTTCCATGATCGCGATGAGCGTTCGCCCGACCGCGAGCCCCGAACCGTTCAGCGTATGCACGGGGCCTTTGACCTTGCCGTCCTTGCCGCGATAGCGCGTGTTCATGCGGCGCGCCTGGAACTCACCGCAATTGGAACACGACGAAATCTCGCGGAAACGGTTCTGCCCCGGCAGCCACACTTCGATGTCATAGGTTTTCTTCGCGGAGAAACCCATATCGCCCGTGCACAGCGTCATCACGCGATGATGCAGGTCGAGGCGCCTGAGGATTTCTTGCGCGCAATCGGTCATGCGTTCGTGTTCGGCGTCGGATTGTTCGGGCGTCGTGATCGAAACGAGTTCGACCTTGGAGAATTGATGCTGCCGGATCATCCCGCGCGTATCCTTGCCCGCCGCACCGGCTTCGGCACGGAAGCATGGAGTCCACGCGGTGAACCGCATCGGCAATTGGGATTCGTCGAGAATTTCTTCGCGGACGTAATTGGTCAGAGGAACTTCAGCAGTGGGAATGAGCCAATGCATTCGGTCCGCGTCTGCCTCTAAGCGTGCCCATGCTTCTTCAGCAATTTCAGCGATTTCTACATTTTGCAGTGCGATCTCATCATGTTGGCCATCCACGCTCGAGAGATCGAGCACACGCGAAAACAGTTCGCGATTGGTATTTGAAACCACAGCCAACACGGCGACCAAATGATTGATCGTCTGTTCGCGTTGAGATGAATAATATAAATCATCACTGAATTTTGGCAGTTGACCTGTTCCAAACATCGCTGGCGTGCGCACTAGCAATGGCGGTTGGATTTCGGTGTAACCGAATTTTTCTGTATGAATGTCGAGCATGAAAGAGCCAAGCGCGCGTTCGAGTTTTGCAAGCGCGCCCTTGAGATAAACGAACCGCGCGCCGGAAACTTTCGCTGCGCGTTCGAAATCCATGAGACCCAACGCTTCGCCGAGATCGAAATGCTCTTTCGCGGTATTCATCGTGGGCCGCGAACCATAGGCACGCGTTGTCACTTCGACGTTGTTGTTCTCATTCTCGCCATCGGGCACGTCATCAGCAGGAATATTGGGAATGCCTGCGAGAATGTAATCGAGCGCTTCCTTGCGATCGCGCTCTTCCACTTCGCCGTTCTGGATATCACCTTTGAGCTTGGCGACTTCTTCCATCGAAGCCGACGCTTGCGCTTCGTCCCTCTTCGCTTTCGCCTGACCGATGAGTTTGGAGGCTTCGTTGCGGCGGGCCTGCATTTCCTGCAAGCGCGTGAGCAGCGCGCGCAGATCGCGGTCCTTCGCGAGCACGTCTTCGGCGATGGCGCTCGCATCCGCGAGCCCGCGCCGTTTCAGTCCAGCCACGAACGCGTCCGGATTGTCTCTGATCGCCCGAATGTCGTGCATGAATCGTCCTCGCCCCTGCGTAAATGGCATGGGCTTGGGGGCGCGGTAAAGTTGGCGCTCCCCTTCCGCTGCGGCAGACCGGCGCACACCCGCGGAACCGGCCTCGCGAAGGCCTATATTCGGGCGAGCGAGCGGAGGGTCTCCATGGAAATCCGGCAGAACGACGTTGCGATCGTGACGGGCGCGTCTCGCGGGCTTGGCATCTATATCGCCGAGGCGCTGGCGGCG
>DATHQA010000392.1:0-5297 GCA_035483375.1 Rhizomicrobium sp.
GCGAGGAAGATCGCCGCGAACACGCTCATGCATAGGATCGAGACGGCCATGGCCGTGAAGCCCGCGCGGCGCACGCCTTCGCGGTCGCCTGCGCCCGCCGACAGGCCTACACGCACGGTCGCCGCCATCGCGAGGCCCAGCGGCACCATGAAGGTGAGCGAAGCCACGTTGAGCGCGATCTGGTGCCCCGCCACCGCCGCCGTGCCGAACTGGCCCATGAGCAGCGTCGCCGCGTTGAACATCATCGCCTCGAAAATCATCGTGAGGCCGATGGGCATGCCGAGACGGAATATCTCCGCGAGCTTCGCCCAGTCCGGCCGATGGAAGCGGCGGAATACGCGATTGACCTTCAGCTTCGGTGATAGCGAAACGATGGTCGCCATCGTAAGGAACTGGAATAGATATGAGCACGCGCTCGCCACACCCGCGCCGACAATGCCCAGTTTCGGCATTCCGAAATGGCCGAAGATAAGCGCGTAATCGCCTACGAAATTGAACATGATGGCGAACGCCATCACATAAAGCGCCGAACGCGGGCGGCCCAACGCCGTCGCGAAATTGCGCAGCACCTGATAGCCGAGCGAGAAGGGCAGGCCGAGGCACAATGCGGTCGTGAACGCACCTGCGAGTGTCGCGAGATCGGGCTGTTGCCCAAGCGCGAGCAGAATGGGCCGTGTCATCAGCAACACCACGATGAGCGGCAGGCACAGCATGCCGACCGACCAGAAGCCCATGCGCACGACGCCGCGCACGCCCGCGCGATTGTTCGGATGCGCACCCAGTATATGCGCGATCATCGGCGCCACAGCCGCTACGGGGCCGCATCCCACAAGCCAGGTGAAGAAGAACACCGTGTTGCCGAGCGCGCTCGCCGCCAGCGCCGTTTTGCTGAGGCGGCCCAGCATGATGACGTCCGTGGTCATGATCGCCATCTGCGAAAGCTGCGTGGCGATGAGCGGGCCCGCGAGCGTGAGGAGTGCGCGCGCCTCCGCGAACCAGGCGTTAAGGCCATGGCCTTCCACGCGCGGCAGATCCGCGTCGGCTAAGGTCACATTCGCAAAATCAGTCATGACGGGCACTCATTTTATTTTGCCCGAGCCCGGTGTGGCGGAAACGAAAAACCCTCCAAAGCCGGGGCTCGGAGGGTGGACATTCCAGAACAAACGACGCTCTACGCCGCGTTCACCTCGCGAACCGATTGTGCGGGCCAATCCCGCCTGACGGAACAAAATAGATCATCGGTTCGACTCGTTGTTGAACGCGTGGGATGGGTACGCCCACGGCGTGCCTTAGTCAACTCATGGCCCCGTTGCGCAGCGCGCAGGACAAGGCGAACATTTGGTTGAGAGGCATTAAGGATACACATATGGATTTCGAAATTCCTCAAGAGATAAAGACGCTGCTTGCGCAGCTCGACGATTTCATCGAACGCGAGATCGTGCCGTTGCAGGCGGCGGACGACAACGAACGGTTCTTCGATCATCGCCGCGAATGGGCGCGTACCGATTTCGAACATGGCGGCTTGCCGCGCAAGGAATGGGAAACATTGCTAGGCGAAATGCGCAGGCGCGCGGATCGCGCAGGTTTCCTGCGGCTTGCGCTGCCGGAAGAATTCGGCGGGCGCAATATCGGCAATCTCGCAATGGCGATCATCCGCGAACATCTCGCGGCGAAAGGCCTTGGCCTGCACAATGATCTGCAGAACGAGACATCGATCGTCGGCAATTTTCCGCAAGTACTCATGTTCCGCGATTTCGGTACGGCGGAGCAAAAGAAAACGCTGCTGCCCGGAATGCTCGACGGTTCCATCCGCATCGCGTTCGGTCTCACGGAACCGAAACATGGTTCCGATGCGACATGGATGGAGACGCGCGCGGTGCGCGAAGGCGATGGCTGGCGCATCAATGGCGAGAAGATGTGGAACACCGGCGTGCATGTCGCGACGCATGACATGGTGTTCGCGCGCACGAGCGGCACGGATGGCGATGCGCGCGGGCTCACCTGTTTCCTCGTGCCCATGAATGCACCGGGCGTGAAGATCGAGGAATATCTGTGGACGTTCAATATGCCGACCGATCACGCGCGCGTTTCGTTCAAGGATGTGTTTGTGCCGGACAGCGCGATCCTGGGGCCGGTGGACAACGGCCTCGTGCTCGCGCGCCATTTCGTGCATGAGAACCGCATCCGTCAGGCGGCGAGCGGCGTGGGCGCGGCGCAATACTGCATCAATGAGAGCGTTGATTACGCGAATGCGCGAAAGCCGTTCGGCAAACCGCTTTCGCACAATCAGGCGATCCAGTGGCCGCTTGTGGAACTGCAGACCGAATGCGAGATGGTGCGGTTTCTCGTCTATCGCACCGCGTGGGAGATGGATCGCCTGACGGGGCCGGAGATCCAACTTTATCTCTCCGACAAAGTATCGATGTGCAATTACCGCGCAAACCGGCTCGTCTGCGATGCGGCGGATCAGGCAATGCAGGTACATGGCGGCATGGGCTATTCGCGCCACAAACCGTTCGAGCATATCTATCGCCATCACCGGCGCTATCGCATCACGGAAGGGTCCGAAGAAATCCAGATGCGCAACGTGGCGGGGCACATGTTCGGCTTCATCGGGAAGAATAGGCGGCACTAACTCCAGTGTCATGGCCCGCCGGAGTGCGGGCCACCCAGTTGACGCTCGCGCATTCGTCGAAACTCCTGACTGAGATTTTTCTCCCGCAAAAGAATCTGTGTCACCTGGGCGGCCCGCACTCCGGCGGGCCGTGACAAGTTCGGAATGAATTCGGCCTATAGATAATAAATCCCGAATACGCCGCGCGCAGAATCGATTCAATCGTAATTCAAATGCGAAACAAATTTTCTGAAAATATTCAGTGTACAGAGTATTAAAACGAATGAACGGCGAATGCGTGAAAAAACACGTCAAAACGCTTAAACTCGCAGCAACGAAAATTCCACTCGCGCGTTGCTTCGGACGGCTGGGTGCATTTCAATCCACACCGTGATCGCACAGTCATGTGAAAGGACACATTATGCAGGCGTTAGGCTTGGTTTGGGCCGAAATCGACAGTTCCGCCCCGGAATTCGAGGAGAGTTTCGCGGTCATGCGCGAACCGACCCATTACGACGCCCGTCATCTTTATGACACCTGGCTGAAACGCACCGAGGAGGGCGGCTTCGTCGTGGGCAAGGATGTTCCCTCCCGCGCGCTTGCGCCGCTGCTCAGTCATCTCGTCCTTTATGAACCTGTGGACGATGGCAAAGATTTCAAGTGCCGGCTTGCGGGCGGCGCGCTTCTGCGCCGCTTCGGCCGCGACATCTCCGGCAAGCGCCTTTCGGAACTGTTCGAGGGCGACGCGTTTGCGTGCCAGCGCGACGACATGCAGGCGCTCATCCGTTCCAGCCTGCCTTGCGTGCTGGAAGGCAAGCTCACGGCCTATGGCCATCCGGGCCTGCATTTCGAGATCATCGCGCTGCCCGTGCTCGCGCCGGACCTCGAAACGGTGTGGGTGTTGTCGGGACTTTTCTATTACGATTGGCCCGCGCGCGTGATCCGCTATCCGGCGGACGATCAGGCGCCGGTGGAGGCCCAGCAATGTTTCCCCTCAACATCGCGCATCGTGGCGGGGCAGGCCTATGGCCGGAGAATACAATCGCGGCTTTCCGCAATGCCGCGCGCCACGGCGCTGATGGCGCCGAACTCGACGTCCAGCTCAGTCGCGATGGCGAGCTGATCGTCTTTCATGATTACCGGCTGAAACCGGAAATTTGCCGCGGACCGGACGGAACATGGATCGAAAAGCCTACGCCTCGCATCAAGGATCTTTCGCTCGCAGAGTTGCGCGCGTTCGACATCGGCCGGGCCAATCCGCAAAGCGCCTATGCGCGCGCGCATCAGGGTCTCACGCCTTCGGACGGCGAACGCATTCCCACGCTCGAAGACGTGATCGCCGTGGTGAAAGGCGCTGCCCGTCCGTTCAAGCTTTTTGTCGAACTCAAGACGTCTTTTGCCGACCGCGCGGCGGGGCCAGACCCTGCGGTGCTTGCGGAAGCAACCCTAAAGGTTTTGCGGGCGAACGATTACGTTTCGCATTCCATTCTCGTCGGCTTCGACTGGCCGGGCCTCTTGCATGCAAAGACTCTCGCGCCCGAATGCGAATGCTGGTTCACCACGCTGGACAGCCGGTGGTTCGAAGAGGGCGATCCTCCGCCCGAAAGCGATCCGCCGCCGAAACCGATGCTGGAAGCGCTGCGCCATTGGGCGCGTATGGGAATTTCCCCATGGGCGGGCGGCTACGACGCGGTGAAATACGAAGGCTCCATCCTCAACGCCATCCACGCCGCGGGCGGCGACGGCTGGTTTCCCACCTACACGGACATAACCGCTGAACGCATGGCCGAAGCGCGGGCACTCGGTTTGAAGGTCGGCGCGTGGACGGTGGATGATCCGGCGGAGATGAAGCGGCTTATCGATTTGGGTGTGGATGCGATTTGTACGGATAGGCCGGATTTACTTTCAGAGATGAACACGGCCTAATTCTTTCCTCCCCCCTTGTTACGGGGGAGGGGGACCGCGAGGCGGTGGAGGGGGCCCCCCTCCGTCACGCCTACTCTGCGCTACGGCGCGCCACCTCCCCCGTAAACGGGGGAGGAAAGTGCATCAACTTCAAACACCATGTATGTCTCAATTGAAATAGTGTTGGCGAAAGCTATACTTACAGAATGGAGCATCGCACAGATTTCTGGCACAAGTATATCAAGCCGTTACTTGATATCATTCAAGTAGTTGGTGTCATAATAGCTGCCTGTGGTTTGTATTATGCAGGTCGGCAACTATCCGATACAGCCACGCAGCTTAGCCAGAGTAGTGATTTGGCCTCCGCTCAAATAGGTTTACGTTTCGACGATAGGTTAAAGAAACCCGACATGGTTGGCATTGAGGACGCTGTCGAAGCGGTGCCTCAACTCAAAATTCTTATATCTCACGGTGGCAAATATAACGAAGATCAACTTGAACAGTTTATAGGAGACTACGATACGATCTACTATTTACATAAGCAGGGTTTAATCAACGATCCGCTTGCTTATGACCTTTTTTGTACAGATATCGAAGATGCATTTCACGACCCGGAAGTATCTTCGTACTTGAAGGAAGATCGAGTCAATCAGGGCAGTGCGACCGACTACGTGGGGTTCGATAAAATGGCAGCACTTTGTCTTGGATGGGACAAGAGCGGGAAGGCCAGATTTCTCGAAGAATAGCATTTACTTTCCTCCCCCGTTTACGGGGGAGG
>DATHQA010000393.1:0-5757 GCA_035483375.1 Rhizomicrobium sp.
GAATTCCTCCTCGCTCTCGCCGGGCAGCCCCGCATGATAGAAATGCGGACATTCGGCATGCACGGCGAACGAAAGCGGCAGGTCGAAACTCCTGTGATTGCCGGGCAGGCCCGTGAGGCTCGCGCTCGCAATCGTCACGCCGTGATAGGCGCGCTTGCGGGAGATGATCTTCTTGCGGGCCGTCTCGCCCCGCGCATTGGCGGCATACCAGTGGAACTTGATCTGGCTGTCATTCGCCTCCGACCCCGAATTGGCGAAGAACACACGCCCCACGGGGAAAGGTGAAATTTCCTTCAGCTTCTCGGCCAAGGCGATGGCGGGTTCGTGGCTTTTGCCCGCGAACAGATGTCCGAAGGCGAGCTTGCGCATTTGCTCGGCGGCAACCTCGGCCAGTACGTTCTCGCCCCAGCCCAAGGCCGTGGACCACAGCCCCGCCATGGCCTCGATATAGTCCTTGCCGCGGACATCATAGACGCGCACGCCCTCGCCCCGCTCGATCACCAGCGCGCCCGTTTCGCGCAGCTTCATGAGGTTCGTATAGGGGTGCAGGACCGACTGCACATCGCGGGTTTGGGCGTTGGTGAGCATGGTTCGCCTGAGGTGGATTCTGCGCGATTAAGCGCCAGCGGCTTTATGGGCGTCAACATTGCCGCGCGGGCGCGCCATTCCTATGATGCGCAGGGCAATCGGGGTGGGAATTCCATGTTCGGACTGATGCAGGACTGGCCGTTGCTGGTCCACAAGATCATCGATCACGCGGCGACCTATCACGCGGAGCGCGAAGTCGTGACGCGCACGGTGGAAGGGCCGATCCACCGCACGAATTACGGCAACGTCGCCCACCGCGCCCGGCGTGTGGCGAGCGCGCTCGACAAGCGCGGCATCAAGCTCGGCGATCGCGTGGCGACGATGGCGTGGAACACGAGCCGCCATATCGAGGCATGGTACGGCATTGCGGGAATCGGTGCGGTCTATCACACGCTGAACCCGCGTCTGTTCCCCGAACAGATCGTCTATATCGCCAACCATGCGGGCGACCGCGCGATCTTCTTCGACACGACGTTCGCGCCGCTGCTGGAAAAGATCGCGGGCAAATTGCCGGGCGTGGAATTGTATGTCGCGATGACGGACCGCGAGCATCTGCCCAAGCTCGATATCCCGAACCTCATGGCTTATGAGGATCTTCTCATGGAGGGCGATCCGTCCTTCGAATGGAAGGAGTTCGACGAGCATACGGCGTGCGGGCTTTGCTACACGTCGGGCACGACGGGCAATCCCAAGGGCGTGCTCTACAGTCACCGTTCCAATGTGCTGCACGCGCTTGTGGCGGCGCAGGCCGATGCGATGGGCGTGCGCAACACGGATACGATATTGCCTGTGGTGCCGATGTTCCACGCCAATGCGTGGTCGCTCGCGTTTTCCGCGCCGATGGTGGGCGCGAAGCTTGTGATGCCGGGCCCGAAGCTCGACGGACAATCCGTCTACGAATTGCTCGAAAGCGAGCATGTGACGATGACTGCCGCCGTGCCGACGGTGTGGCTCATGCTGTTGCAACATCTGGAGCAGACGGGTGCGAAGCTTTCGACGTTGAAACGCGTGCTTATCGGCGGTTCGGCATGTCCGCGTTCGATGATCGAGACATTCGAGAAGAAATACGGCGTCGATGTCGTGCATGCCTGGGGCATGACGGAGATGAGTCCCATCGGCACGCTAGGCACATTAAAAGCGGGCATGACGGAGCTGCCGCATGACGAACAGATGGATTTCAAATGCAAGCAGGGTCATCCGCCGTTCGGCGTCGAAATGAAGATCGTCGATGACGATGACGTGGAACTGCCGCGCGACGGCAAGGCATTCGGGCGGCTCAAGGTGCGCGGGCCCGCGGTCGCGAAATCCTATTTCCGCGGCGAAGGCGCGGATGCATTCGACGCCGAAGGCTGGTTCGACACGGGCGATGTGGCGACGCTCGACGCGTATGGTTACATGACGATCACGGACCGTTCGAAGGACGTCATCAAATCCGGGGGCGAATGGATCTCCTCCATCGAGATCGAGAATATCGCGGTCGGGCACCCATGCGTCGCGGAGGCTGCGGTGATCGGCGTGCGCCATCCCAAATGGGATGAGCGGCCGTTGCTCATCCTTGTGAAGAAGCGGGGGCATGACATCACGAAGGACGAGATGCTTTCGTTCCTCACGGGCCGCATCGCCAAATGGTGGATGCCGGACGATGTGGCGTTCGTAGATGAAATTCCACATACCGCCACGGGCAAGATCCAGAAAACGACCTTGCGCGAGAAGTTCAGCGATTACCGCCTGCCCACGGCAGCGGCATAAGGAACCGAAAAAGCGGCCATGCGATTTCTGCCCGCACTCGGCAAGCTAGCATTCGCCGCTTTTATCGTGGCGCTCGCCGTCAGCCTGACGGCGGCGTTCGGCACGCGGATTGGCGCGTGGGATTATCATGCGGGATTCCGCATTCTACGCTGGGGCGTTTATGTGGGCCTTGGCGGCGTCGCGTTCGGCGCATTGTGGGTGCTCATCGCGATCATGCGCGGCGCGGGCGCGGGCGCGCGTTACGGCGTGATCGGGTTCCTGGGCTCGCTCGCGACGGTTGCGATTCCCGTTTACGACGCGGCAGTCACGACGATCCTGCCGCCGATCCACGATATCTCGACGGATATGGAACACGCGCCGCAATTCGAGGCCGTTCTGCCCTTGCGCATGGGTGCCGAGAATTCGCCCATCTATGACGGCAGCAGGAAGGTCACGTTCGACGGCAAGACGATGAACGTTTCGGCCATGCAGCATCGCTATTACGGCGATCTGAAGGCCATCGCGATCCTTGTGAAGCCGCCCAAGCTTTACTGGCACGCGTTCTTCGTCGTGAAGCGCATGGGCTGGCATCTCGTCGCGTTCGATCCCGCGCGCTATCGCATCGAGGCGACGGCGACGAGCCCGTTCTTCGGCTTCACCGACGATATCGTCATTCGCGTGGAGCCCTCCGGCGAAGGCGCGCGGCTCGACATCCGCTCCGAAAGCCGCATGGGCGAGACAGATTACGGCGTCAATGCGGGCCATATCCGTTCGTTCGCGAGAGCGATGGCGGGGCAGTAATTCTTTACCTTCCCCTTTTTGTGGGGATGTTAAGTAAGCACAAACTTCCCGTGCACCTGATGCACGCGGCCTTCCTGCTCCAACTGAATCAAATGCGCGAGCACGGAGCGTGCGGCGGCGGGATGGAGCCGCTTGTCGACATCCACATACATGCGCGCGACCATGAGCGGGATCGTGTCGAGGCCATCGTGTAGGCATGCGAGTATCTGCGCCTCACGTTCTAAACGATGATCAATATAAGCTTGAATGAAGGCATGCGGCTCTGTCACAGGCGCGCCATGCGTGGGATAAAGCGTGGCGTCATCGCGCGCGAGCAGCTTGCGCAGGCTCGCCATATAGGCCGCCATGTCGCCATCGGGCGGCGTGACGACCGTCGTGGACCAACCCATCACATGATCGCCCGTGAACAGCGCGCGCTCCTCGCGCAACGCAAAACACATATGGTTCGACGTGTGGCCCGGCGTGTACACGCATTCGAACGTGAAACCGTCGCCTTCGATGATGTCGCCATCCTTCACGCGAACATCGGGCATGAACGCCATATCGCCGCCCTCCTCGACGACGACGCCCTCATCCGCCTTGCCCGCACCGTGCGGGCCGTAAGCATAAGTCTTCGCGCCCGACCATTCCTTCAACGGCGCGGCAGCGGGCGAATGATCGCGATGGGTATGCGTGACAAGGATATGCGAGACGCGTTTGCCTTCGAGAGCGCGCTTGAGAGCGTCCACATGCGCGTCATCGTCCGGCCCCGGATCGATGACGGCGACATCGTGCGCGCCCACGATATAAGTGCCCGTGCCCTTGAACGTGAACGGCCCCGGATTATGCGCAAGCACGCGCGCAATGAGCGGCGTCACCTGCACCCATTCTTCATAAGGCGATTCAAATGTACGAATAAACGGTATTGCCATTAAACGCGTCTAGCACGAATCCGTTCGTGGCGCACGAGATGATGCGGCCTTGTGTGATGCATCATGTGCTTCACCTGCTCGGGCCCGCGCTTGGCAAAGAATTCGAACACGCGCGAGAAGGCAGGACTTTTGTGCCGCGCGAACATGAGCGCACGGCGGCACATCTTGGAATGCGTCGTGAGAACGGTTGCGCCCGCAAGCATCATCATCGCGCCGATGGGCACGGGCACAGGCAATGGCGAACACACGACGCCGCCCGCGACGAGCGCCCAACCGCCTGTGAGATAAACATACCGCCGCATCGCCGTCCGAATCTCGAACCGTTTGACCTTATCGCAGAGCGCCCTTAACGTTTCGTTCAATAATGGAGATAGCGATGAAATTCTACAACTCAATCGGGCCCAATCCGCGCGTCGTGCGCATGTTCATGGCGGAAAAGGGGCTTTCCATCCCAAGCGAGGAAGTGAACCTGCTTGCGGGCGAAAACCGGCAGGAGCCGCACTTAAAGCGCAATGCACACGGCCAGATGCCTACGCTGGAACTCGACAATGGGCATTTCATCTCTGAAATTCTCGCAATCTGCGAATATCTCGAAGAGACGAACCCAAAGCCCGCGCTCATCGGCACGACGCCTGAAGAACGCGCCGAAGCGCGCATGTGGACGCGGCGCATCGACCTCAATATCTGCGAGCCGATGGCGAACGGCTTCCGTTTCTCGAATGGATTGCCTTTGTTTCAAAATCGTATCGTCACCGTGCCCGAAGCAGCCGATGGTTTGAAGCGCATGGCGCAAGACCGCCTTGCCTGGCTCAATGGTCAGATGGCGGGGCGCGAATTCATTTGCGGCGCGCGCTTCACGCTCGCCGATATTCTGCTGTTCGCGTTCGCCGATTTCGGCATAACGGTGGGACAGCCGTTGGATTCCGAGCACACAAATCTCACCGCGTGGTTCGCGCGCGTGAAGGATAGGCCGTCTGCTAAGGTTTAGTTTTATTGTCGCGCAGCCTGACGCGAACCGCTTCACACTTCGCGGGGCTGCGCTTTAGTCATATGCCTTCGACTCATTCGCGCGCACCAATCCCTTGATGACGCGATAGAGAAACCACACCACGACGACCGCGCCGAACGGAAAGCACAGCGCGACAAGAAAGAACGGCAGCGCAAACAGGCTGATCGGCCACGCGACGATGCCGAACAGGATCGCAAGGCCGATGCTCAACAGATAAAGCGGGATGGCGAGCATGAACGCCGCCGCCATGACCCAGAATATGACGATCTGATTGTGGAAATGCGTATGCCATAGCGTGCCATGCGCTTCGCCCTGCTTGATATAGACGAGCACGACAGCCGCCACCGCCGTCAGCCCTGCGGTGAAATAGGATGCGAGATAAAGCCCATATCCGATGATTGCTGCACTGCGCAAATTGTCGGTGGTGGGCACAGGCGCGGGCTGAGGCGCCGCAGCCGCATTCGCGTCGCTCATAGGGCATCTCCCATTGCGTTGCACAAACATGTGGGAATGCGTGACGCCTGTGTCAATGCGCCGGAACCAAACTCAATATTGCCGCGAATCTATACGCGGCCGTTAGGAAGCCGCTAAACATCGACAAACATTGTGATCTTCGTGACGGCGATTGTCACTCGACTTCGCAAATCGAAAGGCAGAAATTATTCGTACAAGAGGGATAACGGGGCAATCGAAGGAGGCGCCCATGCCCGCATATGAAAT
>DATHQA010000394.1:0-4702 GCA_035483375.1 Rhizomicrobium sp.
TACGGGGCAGGTTGCGGGTGCGCTTGCCGCGGGCAATTCGGTGCTTGCGAAGCCTGCCGAGCAAACGCCGCTTATCGCGGGCGCGGCGGTGCAATTGCTGCATGAAGCAGGCGTGCCGCGCGAGGTGCTGCACTATCTTCCGGGCGATGGACCGCCCATCGGCAATGCGTTGTTCGGCGATGCGCGATTGGCGGGCGTAGCGTTCACGGGTTCGACGGAAGCGGCCACCGCGATCAATCGTGCGCTCGCCGCGCGCAACGGGCCGCTTGCGACGCTCATCGCGGAAACGGGCGGCCAGAATGCGATGATCGTGGATTCCACTGCGCTGCCGGAGCAGGTCGCGCGCGATGTGTTGTCGTCTGCCTTCGACAGCGCGGGACAGCGTTGTTCGGCGTTGCGCGTCGTGTTCCTGCAGGACGATGTCGCGGACAAGATGCTCGACATCATCCTTGGCGCGATGGACGAGCTGAAGATCGGCGATCCCATGCGCCTCGACACCGATATCGGTCCCGTGATCGATGAGGATGCGCGCCGTATGCTCGAGGCCCATGCCGCGCGCATGACGCGCGAGGCGAAGCTGCTGCGCAAACTGCCGCTTGGCCCCGAACACGAATACGGCACGTTCTTCCCGCCGCACGCGTTCTCGATAGATGCGCTGTCGCAGCTCGAGCGTGAAGTGTTCGGACCTGTGTTGCATGTCGTGCGTTTCGCAGGCGGCCATCTCGACAGAGTCTGCGACGCGATCAACGCCACGGGTTATGGCCTCACGCTTGGTCTGCACAGCCGTATTGAGGAGACGGCCCGGTTCGTACGCGCGCGTGTCCATGCGGGAAATTTCTATGTGAACCGGAATCAGATCGGCGCGGTTGTCGGCGTACAGCCGTTCGGTGGCGAGGAATTGTCGGGCACGGGGCCGAAGGCGGGCGGACCGAATTACCTGCTGCGGTTCGCGCTCGAACGCACCTATACGGTCAACACGGCGGCAGCTGGCGGCAACGCGGCATTGTTGAGCACAAGCTAGATGGGCGAAATCCTATTGGGCGCAGCCGCGCTCGTTCTACTGCTCGCATTTCTCTACGGCTTCACAAGCGCCGACGCGCGTGTTCTCGCCCGTTACTTGCGCTATCTCGGGGCGGCGCTTGCGGCAGCCTTTGCAGCGGCGCTGCTGTTCGAAGGGCGGTTCGGTTTCGCATTCATCGTCGCGAGTTTTGCCTGGTCGCTGTTCACGGGCGGACATGCCTGGCCCGGCGGTCCGCCGCATTACGGCAATCAACCGCGCTCAAATTCCACGCACATGACGCGGGCGGAGGCGCTCGACGTTCTTGGGCTCAAGGAGGGCGCGAGCGTGGATGAAATCCGTGAAGCCTATCGCCGCACGATGATGCAGAACCATCCCGACCGCGGAGGATCGAATTATCTCTCCGCGAAGATCAACGAAGCGAAAGAATTGTTGCTGGGAGAATAACTCCGAACTGTCATCCCCGGCGAACGCGAGCGCGAGGGAAGGGGACCCAGGTCGTGAAACTAAATCCGGTCTTAACAATTGTTCTTCGAGATTTTTTGCACCGAACGAAGACAGCCACCTGGGTCCCCTTCCCCTCACATTGCTGCGCAATGCTCGGTCGGGGATGACAAGCGCGTCTTTAGTTTGCGGCGGGCATCGCCGTGGTCGCGAAGCAGGTCTGGCCGCGATCCGTCAGCTTGGCGCAGGTGTCGCGCGCTTCGCGCTCGGCGAACGGCCCGAAGCGAGCACGAAATAGCGTGTGGCCATCCGCCGATTGCACGGCGAGCACAATACGCTGTGCGTGATTGAGGAGATCGTTCGACTTCGCAGCGTAGGCCGTGAGGCCCGCCTGCGCGAGGTCGCTGGAGGCATAGGCGCCGATCTGGATGGACCAGATGCGCGGGCCAGCGGCGCCCGTTTTCGCACCGGCATCGTCGTCGATATCGCCTTCGCCGACATTGTCGTTACGCGACGGCTGTGTGACGAGCGGCGTGGGATTGGCGGTCGCGACCGTGATCTCCGGCGCGGGCTTCGGCACCGCCACAACGGACGGAACGGGCGAGGGCTTCGGCAGCGCCACGACATTGTCGTTGTCCTGCGGCGGCGGCGTGAACATCTGGCCCTGGCCGCCCATCATCGCGAACAGGTTCTGGCGATCGGAGACATTCGCTTTCGGCGCGGCCGCGGGCGTCGGATCGAAGCCTGCGATAACCGGCTTCGGCGCGTTGTTCTGCGCAAGCTGCTGCCACGGCACCGTCGCACGCGCGACAAGCGTGGGGTTGGAATTGATATTCGTGAACGTCGTGTCGAGGAGATGCATCATCTCCTTGTCGCGCGAGCGGGCCGTATAGCCGCCCATCACGACGCCGATCACATGCGCCCCCCCGCGCACGACCGACGACACGAGATTGAATCCGGAAGCGCCCGTGTAGCCCGTTTTGATTCCGTCTGCACCCTCGTAACGGCCGATGAGATTGTCATGCGTCATGTGCGGAATGCCGCGCCACGTGAAGCTGACCGTCGAGAAGTAATGGTAGTACTGCGGATAATCGTAAGCGAGATGATGGGCGAGGAGCGCGAGGTCGCGCGCCGTCGTGATCTGCTGCGGATCGGGAAGACCCGACGCATTGTGATAGAACGTGTGCGTCATGCCGAGCTGACGCGCTTTCGCGGTCATCAGTTGCGCAAAGCGGTCTTCGCTGCCCGCGAGGTTTTCCGCGATCGTCACGGCGACGTCATTGGCCGAAAGCACCACGACAGCCTGGATCGCCATATCGACGGGGATCGTGTCGCCGGGCTTCAGGAACAGCTTGGTCGGTTTCTGCGCCGCTGCATGGGCGCTCGCACGGAACGGCGTCGCCATGTTGACCTCGCCCTTCTTGAGCGCGTCGAACAGCATATAAAGCGTCATCATCTTGGTGAGCGAAGCAGGATGGCGCTCCGCATCGGCATTGCGTGCGTAAAGCTCCTTGCCCGTCGCGCCGTCAACGATGAGGGCGGCATCCTTCAGCGGGTCGGTCGGGGAACCGATTATATTCCTGTGCAGAAAGGCACTGGCGGCTAATTTTCGATCCTGGTGGAGATGATGTTTGACGGCGGCACTCGCAGAGCCGGCAACGCCGAGCACCAGCAGGCCGATTCCAAACGCAAACAACCTGCCTGCGGTCGCGCCGACTCGGGCGCGGTGGCTTTCCAACATGCACTCAGTCCCCGGAAAGGTTAACGACAGTCCCGTTCGCGGATAAGACCAAACAATGACTCTGCGCGCAAGCCTTTATTTTCTATAGATAATATTGTTCCGGTGTTTACGGAAGCTTAAGGATTTTGGTTAGCGGGAAGGAAACATCGGTTCCCTGCCTAGCGGTTCCCGAATATGAACTTTTGTGCACTGCAGCATTTTTCCCTTGACAGAGGCGATGTCGCACCGCATATACGTTTATGCTGCATCGCAACAGGGAGCCGGGCTGGCCCCTCTCGGTGGTGCTAACCAAACGAAAGGTTCAGATAATGCCAAAGACTGCAAAAGTGGCCGGCGAAAAGATTGAAGACGCGGCCGAGAGCATCGAGACGGTAGTGAAAAGCGGCGCGGAAGCCTTCAAAAACGGCTTCGAAAAGGCCGCCAAGGGCTATGACCAGTTGCTGGGCTACAGCAAGGACACGGTCGATGCCTATGTGAAGTCCGCGAACGCGGCGGGCAAGGGCGTGGAAAGCCTCCATGGCGAGATCTATGCCTACTCCAAGCAGTCCATCGAAGACTCGATTGCGGCTGCGAAGGCGGTGCTCGCGGCGAAGTCGGTTCACGAGGCTTTCGAACTCCAGACGGATTTCGCGAAGACGGCGTTCGACACCTATGTTGGCGAGATGACCAAGCTCAGCGAAATGTTCACGGCTGCGACAAAGCAGACCTTCGAACCGCTCCAGGGCCGCGTTCAGGCCTGGGTGGAAGTGGTTCAGAACGCTCGCGCGGCCTGATTCTTCCAAACTGATTCCGTTGCAAAGGGCTTTGGGTTAAGGAACCCGGAGCCCTTTCTGCGTTTATGGATTCATGCACAGCTTTGGCGCGCTTTCGAAAACGCCCATTCGTCCCCTTAAAATTTTAGCGGTAAGCTATTATCTCTTGGCGTAGCATCGGTGGACATGGGCGGACGAGACGAAGACGACGACAACAGCAATCGCGGCACGGGCAACGGCACCGGCGTCGTCACGAAGACGCGTGCGAAGACCAAGAAGCCCAGCCTCTATAAGGTGCTTCTGCTCAACGACGACTACACGCCGATGGAGTTCGTCGTTCATATTCTGGAGCGCTTCTTCAGCAAGAACCGCGACGAGGCCGTGCAGATCATGTTGCATGTTCATCGCCATGGCGTCGGTATCTGCGGCGTGTTCACCTACGAGGTCGCCGAAACAAAAGTGGCGCAGGTCATTGAATTTTCGCGCCGGCATCAACATCCTTTACAATGCACGATGGAGAAAGAGTGATGCCATCACTGTCGCGTAGTCTGGAACAGGCGCTGCACCGGGCGATCAAAATCGCCAGCGACCGGCATCACGAATACGCGACTCTCGAACATCTGCTGCTGGCGCTGACGGACGATTCCGATGCCGCGCAGGTGATGAAAGCCTGCAATGTGGACATCGACGCCGTGCGCAAATCGCTGGTGAAATATGTCGATGAAGACCTCATCACGCTGGTGATCG
>DATHQA010000395.1:0-2349 GCA_035483375.1 Rhizomicrobium sp.
CGCCGAGATAGGTGCGCAGCGGCTCGGGAACGGTGTTTTTCGTGACCGCGCGTAGCGCCTTTTTTTCGGCGTGCATTTTTTCGTTTTTAGAATCCAGTTTGCCGAGAACGCTTTGAAGCGCGCCGTCCGCCATCGGCTCCGGCGCGAGATGGGAGAACATGACACCGCCCGCTGCCTCCGCCTCGGCGACAATGGCGCGGCATTGCGGACACAGCGCGAGATGCGTGGCGATGAGCAGACTGGCGCCCTCGTTCGCCGCGCCGCTCGCATAGGCAAGCAGCAATTCCTCGCCGGGATGGTGGGCGATGCTCATGACTCACCTTCCAGCGTGACGCGGATACGCCTCATGGCGAGCCGCAGCCGCGACTTCACCGTGCCGAGCGGCAGGCCGAGTTCGCTCGCGATGGCGCTGTGCGGCTTGTCGGCGAAAAAGGAAAGCTGGAGCACCTGCGCCTGTTCCGCGGGCAGGCGCGCAATGGCAGCGCGCAGACGCGTGTCTTCCTGATCGCGCGAGATGCCCGCATCGGCCTGCGGTTCGGGCTCGGACACAAAGGCGGGATCGTCGGGATCGATTTCCGGGCGGCGCTCGCGGCGCACCGCATCGATGCGCAGGTTTCGCGCGATCGTGAAAATCCATGTCGCGGCGGATGCTTTCGCGGGATCGAACTGCTCCGCCTTGCGCCACAGCAGAAGGAGGGCTTCCTGCGCAAGTTCGTCAGCCTGCGCGCCATGCGCGCCAAGCCGCAACAGATACGCCTTCACGCGCGGCGCGAAATGATTGAACAGCGCCTCGAATGCAGCGCGGTCGCGCAAACGGCCGACATCGACGAGCAGCGCGTTGAGCTGCGCGGCATCGCGTGGGGCTTGCTCGTTCAGGCGCGTTTGCATGGGGCGATGGCGACGCACGGCCTTCTTCCGGGGTAACCAGGAGAGGCTGGGTACGGTCCAAAAGTCATCGGGCAGCGCATAGGCCATCATAGCCCGTTTACGGCGCAGGCGCGCGGGCGGATCACCGCACACATTTGGTTGATCCGGCGGGGCTTGGGCCGCGTACTTGAAGCATTAGGGCTCACCGGGAGACGATTTTGCGTCCACTTTCATTTGCACAACCGCGCCTGCCCATGGAAACGGGCGCGCCGGGCCGTGATTTCGCCGTCATCGGCAGCGGCGTGGCGGGGCTTTCGGCGGCGTGGCTGTTGTCACAGCGCCATCGCGTGACGCTCTACGAAGAGGATTCACGCCTTGGCGGCCACAGCCATACGGTAGAAGTGGACGGCACGCCGGTCGATACGGGCTTCATCGTCTATAACGAAAAGAATTATCCGAATTTGACGGCGCTGTTCCGGCATCTCGGCGTTGCGACCGAACGCAGCGAGATGACGTTCGCCGTTTCGCTCGATAACGGGCAATTCGAATATGCGGGCGATCTGCGGGGTCTTTTCGCGCAGCCTTCGTCGCTCTTGCGCAGCGATTACTGGGCGATGTTGCGCGATGTACTGCGCTTCTATCGCGAGGCTCCCCGCATGCTGGGAAAGGCGTCGTCGCGGCGCATGACATTGGGCGCGTATCTCGATAGCGAGCGCTATTCCGATGCGTTCTGCCGTTTGCATCTGTTGCCGATGGGGGCCGCGATCTGGTCGTCCTCCGCCGACGCGATGCGCGAGCATCCGCTGCATGCGTTCGTTTCGTTCTTCGTCAATCACGGCTTGTTGAACCTTGCGGGACGGCCACGCTGGCGAACGGTGCATGGCGGCTCGCGCGAATATGTGAAGCGGCTGGTGGAGAATGTGAGTGAGCGGCGGCATGGCAAAGTGGCCGCGATCCTGCGCGAAGGCGATGGTGTCATTGTCTGTACGGAAAGCGGCGCGCGCACGCGGCATGATGGCGTCATCATCGCCACCCATGCCGACCAGGCATTGAAACTGCTCGGCGATGCGAGCGACGAAGAAAAGAATGTGCTTGGCAAATTCCGCTATCGCGACAACGCCACGATCCTGCACAGCGACGTATCGCTTATGCCGAAACGCAAAGCAGCCTGGGCTTCGTGGAATTATCTCGGACGAAGCGATGAAGCGCGCGACAGTGATCTTTGCGTGACCTACTGGATGAACAGACTGCAAAATCTCAAAACGAGATCGCCGCTGTTTGTGACGCTCAATCCGCCGCGCGGGCCCCGTGAAGACCTTGTGCATGGCGTTTATAATTATTCGCATCCGATGTTCGATACGGCGGCGTTGGAAGCGCAGCAACGCCTTTGGCATTTGCAAGGCGTGCGCGGCACGTGGTTCTGCGGCTCCTATTTCGGTTCGGGCTTTCACGAAGATGCGTTGCAGGCAGGACTTGCAGCAG
>DATHQA010000396.1:0-4264 GCA_035483375.1 Rhizomicrobium sp.
GAGATCGTCCCGCCGCCGAGCGTGACCAGAAGGCCTTTCACGCGCGCATCGCGGCCCGCCTGATCCAGCGCCAACACGATATCCATGACGGTCGGCACCTGCCGGCCGAGATCGAAGGGCGTCGGCGGTACGGAATCGGCGATGGGCTGGCGCAAATCGAGCGCGAGCACGATGTTGCCCGGCAGGCCATCGCCCTGGAACAGGCCGAAAAGCGCCAGTACGAGGACAATGATGAGGATGGCGGCGGCGAATTTCGCGATGCCGTTCAGCGCACCGAACACGACGGTGCGCAACCAGCGCAGAAAGGAAACCATTCAACTCCCCACAAGGGTTTGGACCCGCTTTATAGCGGTAGAGGTACGGGGAACGCCAATTGGCGGGTTAACCTTGCGCGGGCGCGACGCGGCGGCTAACCAAAGCCATGGCGCAATTCTCCTCCGGCGGCGTCACGCTCGCCTATGACGATATCGGGCCCAAGGATCGCGGGCGGCCGATCATTCTCATCCACGGCTTCGCGTCGAACCGCAACGAGAATTGGCGGCGTGTCGGCTGGTATGGCGCGTTCGAACGCAAAGGCATTCGCTTCGTCGCATTCGATGTGCGCGGGCATGGCGAAAGCGACAAGCCGCACGATCCGGCGATGTACACGCGCGAGGCGCTGGCGCGCGATGTGTTCAATCTCATGGATCATGCGGGCATCGAACGCGCCGATGTGTTCGGCTATTCGATGGGCGCGCGTGTAGCAATGGCGGCGGCACTCATGGAGCCTTCGCGCGTCGATCTGTTGATCGTGGGCGGCGTGGGCGAGCGCATGTTCACGCCGTCGTCCGTGGGCAATCCGATCGCGCTTGCGATGGAGGCCGATGATCCGGCAAGCATCAGCGAGCCGATCCTGCGCAGCTTCCGTCAATTCGCCGATGAACAAGGCGAAGATCGTTTGGCGCTTGCGGCATTTGCACGGGCCGTCAATCCGCCGCTCACCCGCGAAATCGTTTCGTGTATCGCGCGACAGACATTGGTCGTTGCGGGCGCTCGCGATGTGCTGGCGGGCGATCCGTCGGCGCTTGCAGAGTTCATTCCCGACGCGAAAAGCGTAACGCTGCCGGGCTGCGATCATTTCTCGGCTATTTCGCACGCGCTGACGAAAGCGGCCGTGTTCGATTTCCTTGACGGGACTTTGGAATAGAAAATCTATTCCCTTTCCGTCATTGCCCGGTCCTGAGCTTTTCGCGAAGGATCCGGGCAATCCAATTTTCTTTCTTGCAAAAAATTGGATCACCCGGACAAGCCGGGTGATGACGGAGTAGGGAAAACTACTGAGTTACTTTCGGCGCATAGTCAACGTGTCCGCATGATCGGTGCACCCCAAGCGTGAGGCGGCGGCAAGGTTTCATCCGGCTCGCCGCCAACCTTCACTGGCCTCGACGGATAATTTCCGAGACTGATAAGCCGGTCATAGAGAACAATCGCGCCCGCCATGCCGACATTGATCGAGAAACGCATGGGGATCTTCACAACGAACTCGCATCGCGAAAGCATCTCCGGCGAGATCGACATGCGTTCCGCGCCGAATACATAGGCCGCCTGCGTAGGATGCCGAAAGCGCGGCAACTCGATGGCGTCTTCCGTGATCTCGACACCGACAAGGCGGCAGCCGACCGGCAAGCGCAACTCCGCCGCCTCCCGAAAACGGTAATGCGGGATCGCGCCTTCCGCTTTCGACGTGTCGGACTGTGCATCCGCCATGCACACCTGCGCATTCACCGTGAAGAAGAAGCTCGCGTCGAATGCATGCGAAATGCGCAGCAGATTGCCGAGGTTCATCGCCTTCGACACGCCGTCCACACCGACCGCAAAATATCCGCGCATATTCGCCCTCGCCCGTGCGCGAACCTAGCCGTCCAGCGCGCGCGTTTAAAGGTGTAACATCGCACCATGGCGAATCCGATCCTTGTAGAGGTCACACGCGGACCTCTTATCGAAAGCATCCATCGCGGCGCGATAGCGATTGCCGATGCGAGCGGTGCGGTGCGATTCTCGCTTGGCGATGTGGATGCGCCGATTTATCCGCGCTCTTCGCTGAAGCCCGTGCAGGCCTTGCCGCTTGTCGAATCGGGCGCGGCAGATGCGTTCGGCCTCGACGATGAACATATCGCGCTTGCCTGCGCATCCCATTCCGGCGAAGCGATGCACACCACGCGTGTGGCGGCATGGCTTCAGCGCCTTGGATTGAGCGAGCGCGATCTTGCCTGTGGCGCGCATCCGCCGCGTTATGAACCGACATGGGAAGCGATGATCCGCGCGGGCGAGCGGCCCGCACGCCTGCACAAAATTGCTCCGGCAAACATGCGGGATTTCTCACAGTCGCGAGACATTGGAATATCGCGACGCATGGCTATGAGCATATCGCTCATCCCGCGCAGCAGGCGGTTGCCGCTGCGCTGTCCGAATTGTCCGGCCTGAACGATCTGCCCTGGGGCGTTGACGGATGCACCGCGCCCAATTTCGCCCTACCCGTTTCGGCATTCGCGAAAGTGCTTGCGAAATTCGCCGATCCGTCTTCGCTCGTCTCACCGCGCAAGGAAGCCGTCACGCGCGTCGTTCACGCGATGATTGCGCATCCCGACCTTGTATCCGGCACGGGACGCGCCTGCGCCATTCTCATGCGCGCGAGCCATGGACGCGCGGCTGTGAAAACCGGCGCTGAAGGATTCTATGCGGGCATCATTCCTTCGCTGGGTCTCGGCATCGCGCTCAAAATCGATGACGGCGCAGGCCGCGCGGCCGAAACCACTATCGCGACCCTGCTCGACAAACTCGGGGTTCTCGGCGACGAGAAACGCGCCCAGGAAATCGTCTGCGCGCCCGTCACGAACACGCGTGGCGAAATCGTCGGCGAACGGCGCGCGGCCTCGGCACTCGCAGAAGCTGCGATCTAGTTCGGCGCCTTCGCGGCTTCAGCGGCCATCTTGTCCGCCTTCTCCATCGCAGGCGTGTAGAGATTGATTGCCTTGATCGGGCAACGCTCCGGGCCTGCGGGACTCTGACGGAAGAACACCTCGTCGCCGGGGCTCACGCAGGAAATCGCCATCGATCCTCTCGAGGCAAACGCGATGGCAAGCTTGAAATTCAGCCCCGTGCAATCGCCCAGCAGATCGAGCTTGAACTTCTGATGGAAATTGTCCTCGACGATGACGGCGTGGCTGCCCATCGCCTTCCAGTCGTAAATCTCGCCGATGCGAAGACAGGCGTTCTGGGCCATAGCTGGGGCAGCAAAAGACATGGTCAAAGCGGCCAGCGCGAACATCTTTTTCATTACGGTCTCCCTAACCGATGCGCGCCCTCCGATTCCCATTATAGGCCGGGCTGCGCCCGAAAACAGCGGTCTTGGCGGGACCGCCCACGCCCCCTATGGTCCGCTCACAGCCATCCCATGGAGAACGCGCATGAAGGCCATGTTGTGCACGGAATACGGCCCACCCGAATTGCTGAAACTGACCGAGGTGCCCAGCCCCAAGGCGGATGCGGGCCAGATCGTCATCAGCGTGAAGGCCTGCGGGGTGAATTTCCCCGACGTGCTCATCATCGAGAACAAATATCAGTTCAAGCCGATGCTGCCCTTCGCGCCGGGCGCGGAAGTGGCAGGCGTGGTGAAAGAGGTGGGCGCGGGCGTGACGCGCTTCAAGCCGGGCGACCGCGTGATCGCGTCCGTCGGCGCAGGCGGCATGGCCGAGGAAATCACCGCCGATCCCAACCGCTGCATCCCGATGCCAGACGGCCTCGATTTCGAGACGGGTTCGGCCATCGTGCTGACATATGGAACTTCGCATTACGCGCTGAAGGACCGCGCGCTGTTGAAACCGGGTGAAAATCTGGTGGTGCTCGGCGCCGCGGGCGGCGTAGGTCTCGCGGCTGTCGAGATCGGCAAGGCGATGGGCGCACGCGTCGTTGCAGGAGCTTCGAGTGAGGAGAAAGTCGCGCTCGCGAAGAAGCATGGCGCGGATGACGGATTTGTTTATCCCACGGGTTCGCTTTCGCGCGATCAGCAGAAGGAATTATCGGAGAGCATCAAACGCGCGACAGGCGGACGCGGCGCCGATGTGCTTTACGATCCCGTGGGCGGCGATTATGCGGAACCTGCCATACGCGCGATGAATTGGGACGGACGCTATCTCGTCATCGGTTTCGCCGCGGGCGAAATCCCGCGCGTGCCGCTGAACCTTACGCTGCTCAAAAGTTGCAGCCTCGTGGGCGTATTCTGGGG
>DATHQA010000397.1:0-5858 GCA_035483375.1 Rhizomicrobium sp.
ACTACGCGCCCGGCACGAAGGCTCGCAAAGAGCATCTGCGTGACGAGCAGGAGTTCATCGCACGCGCCAATGCGGGCACGCTGCTTCCCGTCAGCTTCATCAAGCCGCTCGGCGAAGACAATGAGCATCCGGGCTATGCGAGCGAGCATGCCGGTTCGAGCCATCTCGTGGATCTGTTGAACGCAATCCTCAACGGACCGGACGGCAAGGACACGCTCGTCATCATCACCTATGACGAGTTCGGCGGTCAGTGGGATCACGTTTCGCCTCCCGGCACGGGCGGCAAGACGCATGGTCCGCATGACCAATGGGGTCCGGGCACGCGTATTCCGGCGATCCTTATCTCGAAACAGTTCGTGCATTCGGGCGTCGATCACACCGAACACGACACGACGTCGCTTGCCGCCTCGCTGGAGCACAAGTTCAACCTTGCGCCGCTCAGCAAGCGTGATGCGAGCGTGGCCAACCTCGCAGGCGCCGTCGATATCGGCTTCTTCGGCGGGTACTAAGTCAGCAGCAATTGCTTGACGGACGGGCCGGTTCTTTGAACCGGCCCGTTTTGTTTTGAGATCTCGCAAACATCCTTTTCCGTCATGGCCCGATTCATTCGGGCCATCCATCGTCCGCGTGTCCACGCGGACATAGGACTCGTGTCACCTGGGGTGGCCCGCACTCCGGCGGGCCATGACATGGGAGGATATTGAAGTTCAAATTCTCAGAACGTGATTGTCGAAACTTGCCGCAACCTGCCATTTCGCATTGACGATAGGCGCGGACATCGTCGCCGTGAAATTCACGACATCGCCATAACCGGACGTGGCCCAGAATTCGCCAGGCGACGTGCCCGCCGCAAGTCCGCACGCATCGGGAAGCGCCATGCCGCCAAGCCATTTGCGCGTACTCATCGACCACACGCCGACGACACCGCCGCGCGGACTGGTGGCTGCAATGAATTCACCCGAAATGTCGAAGGCGATAGAGCCGACATAGCCGCGGAAATCGCATTCGTCGGCGGCGGGCAGCGGCAACAGCTCAATATCGCCGCCGAGTTTCAGCACGGCCGTCAGCGGGCGCGGCTGAGTCAAATCCTGATCCTGCATCGCAATGGCGCTGTGTTCGCCATCGGGCGCAAGCGCGAGATGACGCAACGAAAGCGATGCGAACTGCGGCGCCAATTTGTGACGCATAAGAATGCGGCCTGAGTGCGGATCGATCTCGACAACCGAACTGTCGATACCGCCCGGATTGAATGCAGGCGCTGAAACGCCGCCATCCTTGATGAGGCCGCCAAGTGCTACGACAAGCCGCGAACCATCTTTCGCGAACAGCAATTCATGCGGTTCGATGCCTGCGGGCGAGATATGCGCGCGTTCTTCACCGCTCACCGCATCGCGCACAACGAGTACGCCCTGCATTGAGGCCGCGTCGAACTCGCTCGTGACCATTATGCTGACGTCCGGTGCGAAGGCGGCGTGCCCCGCGAACCGGCAATCCTTTGCAGGCGCGAAAATGCGCGGGCGCGATTGCGCGCTCGAAGAATCGACAATCGCCGCGAATGTGCCGGGCCTGCGCCCGACAAGCATGACATCGTGGCTAGCCCCGCGCCGCGCCATCGCATGGCCGCGGCCGGGCAGATCGAACGATGTGAAACCATCCTGCCGCCACAACGCGCCGCCATCGCGCTGGCCGATGCGAGCCGCACTCATCAAGGCGGGCGTTTCGGCAAAGACGCGCGTTGCACCGACAAGCGATACCGCTGCGGCACTCGAAAGAAATTCACGCCTTGTGATCACGTTCAAAATATCTTTCCTCTTCCGTCATCGCCCGGCTTGTCCGGGCAATGACGGCATTCAGTCCCCATCGAGATTGTTGAATCCCAGCGAGAGGCCCGTGACGGCGGGAAGGATCGCTTCGGCAGCTTCGTTCAATTCGCCGAGCTCATCGATGGCCGCGTGCAATTTCTTCATGCGCAATTCGGGCGAGGCATTGTCTTTCAGCGCATCAACCGCTTCGAGCCTTTCCTTCGCTTCGGCAAACGCATGATCGAGGGTTTTGCGTTGCTTTGCCGTGCCGTCGGCAGCAAACATATCTGCGGCCTCGTGCAGCGCCGCGAAATCGATCTCGACGTCACGCAAGGAACGTTCGCTGTGCGCGGCTTCGGCAAGGCGCGGCGCGCCCGCATTCGCCACATCGTGGAACATGAACGAGATTTTCTTTTCCTGCAGCGTACCGATGCCGCCGACGATCGCGGTCTGCATGACGGAAGCTGCCTGCTTCGCGTCGGCGAAGGATGTCTTCCACGGCTTGTTCGCGGCAATGGCCTCACGCGCACCACCCGCCTCCGTCCAGTCCGCGACGATCGCATCGGCGAGCGCCGATATATTGTGTGCGACGGCTTTGCCGATCTCACAGCGGCGCGCGCCATCCGGCCCGCCCAGTTTCGCGAGCGCATCGTCGCCATAAAGCAAGCGCTCCATCATCGGCATGCCCTGCGCGACGATGGAGCCTTTCGCAATGCTGTCCGGCGATAGCGCATTCGCATCCGTCGAAGCGACAAGTGCATCGAGCGCTTGGCCCGTCGCGTCGTGCCGGTCGAGCCAATAGTTGAAACGGTCCGCGCGCAATTCGACCGCCGCGGGCCCCATGCGCATGAACTCGATACCCGCCCAGGCATCGCCCACTTTATTATAGGCCTCGCGCAGCATGTCCGGCTTCTGCGAACGGTCCGCGCAGTAGGCGTCCCACGTATTCGCCTGCGCTTTCGCGGTCTCGGCCACGGTGCGGAAATGCGGGATGACGAAACTATCCGTGAATTTCAGCGCCAGCGCAGCCGGATCGGCCATTACGGGCCCGGCGGAAAGCGCGAACAAAGCCAAACACGCGGAAAAACGCATTTCACCCTCACCGATTTCGGCGGGAGATGTTTCGTATCGGCCGTGGCGGCCCCTTATTCTCCCAGGGGAGCGGGCATAACGCGGCTGTGTGACAATTATATGGAGCTGGTAGCAGCGGAGGGATTTGAACCCCCGACCAAGGGATTATGATTCCCCTGCTCTACCACTGAGCTACGCTGCCGAAGGCGCGGGGTGTAAGGTCCGGGGCTCGGCCCTGTCAAGGCGAGGGGCGGCACGGGCCGGATCGCGCGCGATCCAGCCGCCGCCAAGCACGCGCGCGCCGTCATAGAACACGCAAGCCTGGCCGGGCGCGACGCTTTCCTCCGGCGCGAGAAGCTCGACCATAGCCGTGTCGTCGGGGCCGGGCGTGACGCGGGCCGGCACGGGCGGGCGCATGGAGCGCACCTTCGCCGTGCACTCGCCCTCGAAGGGTGCGAGCCAGTTCACGTCGCGCAAGCGGATCGTCCGTGTACGGAGCGCCTCGCGCGGACCGACAATCACGCGCGCATTCGCGGCATCGAGTGCGACGACAAACAACGGCGCTTCATTGCCCGAAAGGCCGAGGCCTTTCCTCTGCCCCACTGTGAAATGGATGACGCCTTCATGGCGGCCGAGCACATTTCCATCGAGATCGACGATTTCGCCGGGCGCATGCGCCTCGGGCCGCAGCCGCGCGACGACGGACGCGTAATTCCCATCCGGCACGAAACAAATGTCCTGACTGTCCGGCTTGTCGGCGACGGGCAGACCAAGCTCGCTCGCGATCGCGCGCACATCGCGCTTTTCCATCGCGCCAAGCGGAAAGCGCAGGAACGAAAGCTGCTCGCGCGTCGTCGAGAAGAGGAAATAGCTTTGATCGCGCGCAGCATCGGCAGCGCGATGAAGCTCGGGCCCGTTCGCGCCATCGACGCGCTGCACATAGTGTCCCGTCACGAGCGCTTCCGCGCCCAATTCCTTCGCGGTGTCGAGCAGATCGGCAAATTTCACTTTGCTGTTGCATTGCACGCAAGGGATCGGTGTTTCGCCGCGCGCATAGGCGCTTGCGAAATCATCCATCACCGCGCGCTTGAACCGCGCTTCGTAATCGAGCACGTAATGCGGAATGCCCAATTGTTCGGCGACGCGGCGCGCATCGTAAATATCCTGTCCTGCGCAGCACGCGCCTTTCTTCTTCGCGGCCGCGCCGGAATCGTAAAGCTGCAACGTCACGCCCACGACATCGTAACCGTCGCGCTTGAGCAAGGCCGCGGTCACGCAGGAATCCACGCCGCCGGACATGGCCGCGACGATGCGTGTGCCTTTGGAAAGACCGAGAGCGCTCATGGGCGGGGCGTATAGGCTGAGGCCCCGTTTTAGGCAAGCCGCATCAGCCTGTGGTCGTCGCGGGCAGATAATTGAGCAGCGAAACCTGGCTCAATTGCGCCGTCACCTGAAGGGCCGCCTGAAGCGCGGTCTGGTTCTGACTCAACTGCGTTGCGGCTTGCGCCATATTCACGTCTTCGAGATTGGAGACGAAACCCGTGTAAAGCGTGTTGAGCGATTGCTGTTGGGTCACCGCATCGTTCAGTTGATTATATACATCGCCGTTCTGTGCCGCGGCCGTATTGAGATTCGTGCTTGCGGTTTTCGCGTTGTTCACCTGCGTGGTGAGGAACGTGCTTTGCGCCTGGCTGACGCCCTGACCGAAATTGCCGTTCGCGCCAGCGTTGAATTGCGCGATCTGTTGCAGCGAAGAGAACAATTGCGTGCCGAGATCCGACGCAAGCAAGCCCACCTGCACCGTTTGCCCGTCACCCGTATTGACGGATTTCGCGGTGCTGCCATTCGCAAACGCCTGCGACACCGAACCGAGCGAAGCGAGATCGGACAGCGAATTCACCGTGACGGGCGGCGTCGTATCTTTGTCGCCGCCATAAAGATAATTGCCGTTCGCGTCCTGCGCATTGAGGATCTGCTGGGCCTGATCGAAAATGCCCTGCGCCTGCGACATGAGCGTAGACGCGTCGTTGTTGGAAAGCGCAGTCGTCACGTCCTGCCGCAATTGATCGGCGAGGCTCGACAACTGCGTCACCTGCGTGTCCTGCAGATTCGTCTGATTGACAGCGAGTTGCAGCGTGGATTGCAGCGCGCTCGATTTGTTCGCGGCGGAGCGCGCGGCTTCGAGCACCGCCGTCTTGTCGCCGATGCCGGAATAGGTGTCTGCGACCTTGCCGCTCGCGACCTGTTGCTCCGATGTGTTGAGCGCGTTCTCCGCATTCATGATCTGCGAGAGCATGAATTGCGATTGGCTGTTGCTTGCAACGCGATCGATCATGGCGCGGCTCCTTTACTGTATCGCCAGCAGCGTGTCGTAAAGCTGGCCCACGACCGTCAGCATGCGCGCGCCCGCGCTATAGGCTTGCTGATAGGTCATCATGTTCGTCAATTCCTCATCGAGATTGACGCCGGAATTGCTCGCCTGACGCGATTGCGCTTCGGTAAGGCGGTCGGATTGCGTCGTCGCGTTCGATTGCGCGGTTGCGCCTTGCGTTGCCGCATCCTGATAAAACGAATCCGCATAAGCGTTCAGCGTTGCCGATTGCGCAGCAAGCGTGCCAGCGCCCGCGAAGCTTTGGTTCGTTGTTTGCAGGTTTTGCAGCACGAGCAATCCGCTATTGTCGCCGGCGCCGAGAATGGATTGGCCCGCGGTTGTGGACGACGTGATATTGGCTTGCGCAAACGCAAGCTGCGAAGGATTCGATGAAATCGCCGGATTGAGGGAAAACGTGGAAGCGAGCGCTGCCGCTTGGTTCGCGCCGATACCGAACAATTGCGTGAAGCTCACGCCTGTCGAACCGCGCTGCGTTGAGTCATTGTTCACTTGCAGCGTGTAGCCCGAATAGCCGGACGACGCCGCGAAACCGAGCGAACCATCGCTGTTCAGCGTGAAATTCCCGGCACCGCCGAACGATGTGTTGAGCGCAT
>DATHQA010000398.1:0-2856 GCA_035483375.1 Rhizomicrobium sp.
TGCGTTGGTTGTCGCCTGCGGCGCGAGGTTGGGCGCGCCCGGGTTGTCCGCCGCGCATCCCGCGACAATAAGGACAGCAAATAAAATTGCGCTTTTCTGAACGGACATAGCTTCGCGCTCCCTGAGGGACCGCTTATTGACATTCATGTTGGCGCAATTATGGCCTCAGGCGGCCGCAGGCGCGGCCTCGTCGATGCCGCCCGCGGGTGCAGGCAGATAAAGCAGCAATGCCGCCGCCACATAGATCGAGGAGAACGTGCCGACCACGATGCCGAACAGGATCGCGGCGGTGAAATCGAACAGGTTCGGCCCGCCGAAAATAAGCAGCGGCAGGATCGAGATGGCGGTGGCGCCCGAGGTCAGGATCGTCCGCGTCATCATCTGATTGGTCGACAGATTGATGAGTTCGCCGAGCGGCATGCGCTTATATTTGCGCCGGTTCTCGCGGATCCGGTCGAACACGACGACGGTGTCGTTGATCGAATAGCCCGCAAGGGTCAGCAGCGCCGCCACGCTCGTCAGGCTGAAATCGAGATGGAAGACGGAGAACAATCCTGCCGTGACGAACACGTCATGGCCGGTCGCAATCGCGGCACTCACACCATATTGCCATTCGAAGCGCACCGTCACCCAGGCTGCAATCGCAAGAATCGCAAGCAACGTCGCGATAACGCCGTCGCGGAACAATTCCTGGCTCACTTTCGGGCCCACGACATCGGCGCGGCGGAAATTATAGGCGCTGCCGAGTTTCGCCTTGATCGTATGGACGGCGGCCTGGTCGGCCTGATTGCTGCTCGGCTTCACGCGGATGAGCACGCAGGAATTTTCGGGGTGGTCGCATTCGCCGCCGCCGAAATACTGGATCTGCGAATCCGCGAAGCCGAGGCTGCTCACCTCGCTGCGCATCTTGCCGATATCAATGATCTGCGCGGATTTCACTTCGAGCAGCACGCCGCCCGTGAAATCGATGCCCAGATTGAAGCCGTACCAGACGATCGAAACGAGCGAGACGAGCAGCAACAGCCCGTCGAGCGCGAAGGCGAAATAGCGCGCACCCACGAAATTGATGTTGGTCGCTTCGGGAAGGAATCGCAGGATCGGCATGGGCCAGAGGGGTTGAAAGCGGCGGGCAGACATAGCCGCAACGCCTGCCTGGGACAAGCGGGCGGCATCAGGCCTGGGGCTTGGTCGTGCTCAGCAGGGGGCGGACCATGGATTTGCGGAAACGCAGGCGGAAGGCCGTGCCGTCCGTGCGCGTGTATTCGGCCGTGCCGTGGAGCTGGGTCGTGAGCGTCTGGATGAGCCGCCCACCCAGCGAATTCTTGGCCTGTTCGGGCGGGGTATAACCCGCGCCATTGTCGGTGATCGATAGCTCGATCTCGCCGTCCGCCTCCTTCACAGTCACCGCGACGACGCCCGTACGGCCTTCGGGGAAGGCGTGCTTGTAGGCATTGTTGAGCACCTCCGCCGAGATGAGACCCATGGGCGTCGCCTGCTCCGGCACGAGTTGGATGTCCCCGACATCGAGCGTCGTTTTGATGCCGCGCCTGTCGGCCTCCTCCGCGCGCGCGATCTGCGTCGTCAGGCGTTCGAGGTAGCCGCGCACATCGACAAGCGCATTGGCGTCGTCGTTGTAGAGCACGTCATGGATCATGCCGATTGCGATGACGCGCTGCTGCGTGCGGCGGAAAGCATCGCGCACGGCGTCATTTTCGAATTGCCGCGCCTGCATCTGAATGAGGCTCGATGTCAGTTGCAGATTGTTCTTCACGCGATGATGGATTTCCTTGAGCAGCAGATTGCGTTGCATGAGCGCTGCGCCCAATGCTTCCGCCGTCGCCTCGAGCGATTTGCGCGCACGCTGATCATTGTCCGCAAGATCGGTCGCGAAACGCGCCAGCAATCCGCCTGCAAGCAGCACCATGACGAACAAAGCGGAGCTGAATTCCGCATCGCGATCCCACGGCATGAGGATTTCCGCGCGTTTATACGTCACGGTCGCGATCAATGGCCGTCCCACCGCTTTGCGATAGGCAACAATGAGATCGTGATCGGACGTGTTGAGGAAACCCGATATCGCGGGCGGCAGCGTGCGGAAGGGTGCTACCTGTTTCAGGAGATTGCCGTGCGAATCGAATGCCATGAAATTGCTGACGATGAGACGGCCGTCCGGCGTCCATAGCTGTACGACAGGCATGCCGGGCTCGCGCTCGGACGGATCGGAAATCTGCTGCGGCTGCACGGCGACATCGACCACGCCTTCGAAGGCGCCCGATGTGCTCACGACACGCTTGCTGTAGGTATAGACGATGTTGCGGCCGAGCCTGCTTTTGACCGCGCCGCCGATATAGATGTCCGTGCCCGCGCGATGCGCCCTGAACCATCCGCGGTCAGAGAAATTGATGCGCGGCGTATCGGCCTTCTCCGAAATGGCGATGGGCTCGCCTCCCGCATTGGCGACCATGATGTAGTCCGGCATGGCCGTGTCGCGGGCGCTTGCCGCGATGTAATGCTGAAGCTCAGGAATGTGGATCGTCGCCAGGCCGCCTTCGCGGGCGATGTAATCGGTGACGCTCGCAGCCAGGAGGTCCGCGACGTCTAGGGTTCTTTCCACATAGTTGACGGCGCTTTGGGCCCGCGTGCTCGCCGTCGCCTTCGCGTCCTCCACGAGCCTTTGCCGGTCCGAGAATAGGGAATGAAGCCGCCAGGCCGCCAATGCAAAACCCGCGAACACCGCCAGCACATAAATCGCGTTTCTCGTGCGCCGGAGGCTGAAAAGCTCCAGAAAAGCGTTTGCGGAACCTTTGGGGACGTCAGACCCGCCGCTGGAATCGACGCTATGCGCACTCGTATCGG
>DATHQA010000399.1:0-3137 GCA_035483375.1 Rhizomicrobium sp.
AGAAAGGCGCGCTTGAAGCCTATCGCAAGGCGCAGACGCTCGATCCGCATATCGAAGATATCGCCCGCCATGTGCGCGAACTCTCGCGCGATGTCGAGGGACAAGGCATCTAGTCTTTCCCGCCGACAAACGCGACGCGCAATAAATTCGTTGCACCCGGCGTGCCGAGCGGCACGCCCGCCGTCACGACAATGCGCTCGCCATGTTTTGCGAAGCCTTCGGTCCAGGCGATGCGCGCCGCGCGATCCACAACATCGTCGAGGTCATGCGCATCTTCCGTCAGCACGCAATGAAGACCCCAAACGAGTGCGAGTCTGCGTGCGGTATGGATGCTCGGCGTCAGCGCGATGATCGGTGCTTCGGAACGTTCGCGCGCCGCGCGCAATCCCGTCGAGCCCGATTTCGTCCAACTCACGATCGCGCGCGCATGCACGGTATGCGTCACTTCATGGACGGCGGCCATGATCGCATCGGGCGTGGTTTCTTCCGGCGGGCTTCGCTGTGCGTCGAGAATCTGCTGATAAAGCGGATCGGATTCCACTTGCGCCGCAATGCGGTCCATCATCGTCACGGCTTCGATGGGGTAGGCACCGGATGCGGTTTCGGCAGACAGCATCACGGCGTCGGCACCTTCGAACACGGCCGTCGCGATGTCGGAAACCTCCGCGCGCGTGGGCGTTGGGCTTGCGATCATGGTTTCGAGCATTTGCGTCGCGACGACGACGGGTTTGCCCGCCCGGCGCGCCGCGCGCACGATCTGTTTCTGTTTTCCCGGTACGGCTTCGAGCGGTAATTCGACGCCGAGATCGCCGCGCGCAACCATGAGCGCATCGGCGAAATCGAGAATCTCCGAAAGCCATTCAAGCGCGCGGGGTTTTTCGATCTTCGCGAGCACGCCCGCCCGGCCATGCACAAGCTTGCGCAATTCGGCGACGTCTTCGGGCCGCTGCACAAACGAAAGCGCAATCCAATCGACACCGAGATGCAACGCGGCATCGAGGTCACTGCGATCCTTTGGGGTCAGCGACGGAATAGGCAACACCGTGTCGGGCAGGTTCACGCCTTTGCGGTCGAGGAAGGTGCCGCCCTGAATGACAATTGCGTCGGCGCTATCGGGTTGAACGCTTTCAACGCGCAGTTTTAATCGTCCGTCATCGACAAGCACCGTGTCGTTCGGCTTCAGCGCCGCGAACACTTCGGCATGCGGGATCGGAATCGTGTTGGGTTCGCTTGCTTCGACTTTGCGCAGCAAACGCACTTGCGCGCCGCTTGCGAACGCCGACGCACCGCCCGGCATCGTGCCAAGCCTGATCTTGGGCCCTTGCAGGTCGGCAAGAATGCCGATGGGCCGATCCATTTCCTTTTCGAGTTCGCGCACGCGGCCGTGAATCTCGGCGAGGTCCGCATGCGAGGTGTGGCTCATATTGATGCGGAAAATGTCCGCGCCTGCTTCGAACAGCGCGCGGATTTTCTCCGGCGACGAGGAACTCGGTCCCAGCGTTGCGACGATTTTGGTTTTGCGGCGACGCCGCATCGGTCCACCTAGTCAGAGAGAGATTGTGTCCAATCGGGCGCATTGCCCGTGTCTACTTCGAAGAAGGATTTCTTATCATAGCCGCGGCCCGCGCAATTGCCGCGTCCGATGATCTGGAATTTTGCGTTGCCCACACAGAAAGCGCGGCTGCCGCCCCATATGCCCGCGCCGCCATCGCTCGCATAGACATAGTAATAGCGCGCGACGAGCTTGCCGGTGAGCACGGCCGTGCAGGCACGCGGCGCGACGGTCCACCAGCCTTCGCTGAGCCAAGCCGTGCCATCGTAACGGCCCAGCGCCACGCGCGCCGCATTACCCGCATGATTGCACACCTTGAAATCGGCATGGGCCGGAGCGGCAAGAAGCAGGGTTGCGAGGATCAAACCAGGACGCATGAGCCGGTTTGGCGCGGGTTGGGCGCGCATGTCAATCGTGGGAATATGAACGCAGGAGGCCTTCGCGCCCGCGCAAAAGACTCACAGCTAGGGACGTTGGCGTGTGTTGCGCGAGGCTTTGCGCCCGCCTATGTGTCACGGCCCCCTTGCAAGGACGCTCCCATGGCCAAATCCGGCTTCGCGAAGGACCATCTGAAATCGATCATCGCGCGCATCGAGCGGCTCGAGGAGGAGAAGGCAGCCCTCACCGCCGATATCCGCGAAGTCTATTCCGAAGCCAAAGGTCAAGGCTTCGACACGAAAATCATGCGTCAGGTCGTGCGCTTGCGGAAACTCGAAACCTCAGACCGCCAGGAACAGGAAGCGATCCTCGATCTCTATCTGAGCGCGCTGGGGATGAAGAGCTAGCTGGCTATTTGATGCTGTTGCGGCGGCGGTGGGACTTCCGCGGCTTCTGCTTCCGGCTCCAATCCGAGATCCTTCAGCTTGCGATAAAGCGTCGAGCGGCCGATGCCGAGACGGCGCGCGACTTCGGACATATGTCCGTCGTAACGCGAAATCGCCATGCGGATGATTTCGGATTCGATCTCTTCGAGCTTGCGCATATGGCCGCTCGCATCGACGCCGTGAATGGAATAGGGCGAAGACGGCGAAGGCATATGCGAAACCGCGCGCGGCGCTTCGCCCGCAACAGGCGCGTGCAAAACAGGGCGCGCCGCAGCGGAATTGCGCCTGCGATCCATCTCCACGCCCATCGCCATGGCGATCTGCGGGAAATCGCGCACATCGAGCAGCGTTTCGTCGCACAGCACGACGGCGCGGAAGATCGTGTTTTCGAGCTGTCGCACATTGCCGGGCCAATCGAAACTTTCGAGCATTTCGGCGGCATCGGGCGTGAGGCCGGTAACAGGCTTGTTTTCCTCTGCCGCAAAACGCGAAACGAAATGGCGCGCTAATGCTGCAATATCTTCGCGGCGTTGACGCAGCGGCGGCACGAAAATCGGAAACACGTTCAAGCGATAATAAAGGTCTTCGCGGAATTGGCCTTCGCTTGTGAGTTCGGCGAGATTGCGGTTCGTCGCCGACACGATGCGTACATCGACCTTCACTGGCCGCTTGGAGCCCACCGGATCGATTTCGCCCGATTGCAGCGCACGCAGCAATTTCACCTGCATGTCGAGACGCAATTCGCCGATTTCATCGAGGAA
>DATHQA010000400.1:0-4148 GCA_035483375.1 Rhizomicrobium sp.
CCCGAGTTGCCGGGGTTGATGGGAGCGTCCGTCTGGATAAAGTCCTCGTAATCCTCAATGCCCAAGCCGCCGCGGCCCATGGCGCTTACGATTCCCATGGTCACGGTCTGGCCGACGCCGAACGGATTGCCGATGGCGAGCACGAGATCGCCGACATTGAGCTTGTCGCTGTCGCCGAATTCGACAGTCGGCAGGCGCTCGCCATGCGTGTCGATCTTGAGCACCGCGAGATCGGTGCGGCTGTCGGCGAGCAATATCTTCGCCTTGAATTCGCGCTTGTCGGAGAGTGCGACGACAATATCGGTGCCGCCTTCGATGACGTGATTGTTCGTGATGATAAGACCATCCGCACGCACGATGACGCCGGAACCCAACGACTGCTGCACGCGCTGGCGCAATTCCGGCGACACGCCGAAGAAACGCTGGAATATCGGATCGTTGAACAGTGGATTGACCTGAGCCTGCACGATGGAACGCGCATAGACATTCACGACCGCGGGCGCCACGCGCTTTACGATAGGTGCGAAAGTGAGTTGCACCTGCGGCATGGATTGCGGCACGGCGGGTTGAGCTGCAAGTGCGGATGTCGCCGCGAAAAACGCGAGAGCGATGGAAGCAAATTTTCTCATCGTGAGTTTCCCTGAATAAAAAGGGCGACCCTTCCGAGCCGCCCCCATCCTATTCCATTTGGCGCGAGGCTTACTCCGCCGCCGCATCTTCCTCATCGCGCACTTCCACGGGGCCGGAATCAAGGCCCTTCGCGTCCACATCGCGGTCGACGAATTCGATGACGGCCATCGCGGCGTGATCGCCAAAGCGGAAGCCCGCCTTCAGCACGCGCGTGTAACCGCCGGGGCGCGCGGCATAACGTGGGCCGATCACCTCGAACAGCTTCTTCACCTGCGTTTCGTCGCGCACCTGCGAGAGCGCCAGACGGCGCGCATGCAGATTGTTGCGGCGCGACAGCGTGACGAGCTTCTCGACGAAAGGACGAAGTTCCTTGGCCTTGGGCAGCGTCGTCTTGATCTGCTCATGCTTGATGAGCGCCGCTGCCATGTTCGCGAACATGGCAGTACGGTGGGACGATGTTTTGCCGAGCTTGCGGCCTTGATTGCGATGACGCATCCGTTAATTCCTCGTCATGGCCGGGCAGCGTAAGCGCGACCCGGCCATCAATTTTCTTTAGTACTGGTCCTCATACCGCTTGGCGAGGTCTTCGATGTTCTCCGGCGGCCAGCCCGGCACTTCCATGCCCAGATGCAGACCCATTTCGGCGAGCACCGCCTTGATCTCGTTGAGCGACTTGCGGCCGAAATTCGGCGTGCGCAGCATTTCGGCTTCGGTCTTCTGAATAAGATCGCCGATATAGACGATGTTGTCGTTCTTGAGACAATTCGCCGAACGCACGGAGAGTTCGAGTTCATCCACCTTCTTAAGCAGCACCGGATTGAAGGCGAGATCGGGCTTGGCTTCTTCCGAAACGCGCTCGCGCGGCTCTTCGAAATTGATGAAGACCTGAAGCTGATCTTGCAGGATGCGCGCGGCATAGGCCACGGCATTGTCCGGTGTGACCGCGCCGTTGGTTTCCACCGTCAGCGTGAGCTTGTCATAATCAAGGATTTGGCCTTCGCGTGTGTTCTCAACCTTGTAGGAGACTTTCTTTACAGGCGAGAACAGCGAATCCACCGAGATCAACCCAATCGGCGCATCCTCGGGACGATTGCGGTCGGCGGGCACATAGCCCTTGCCGGTTGCGACCGTCAGCTCCATGCGGAAATCTACTTTTTCGTCGAGCGTACAAAGCACAAGATCCGGATTGAGGATCTCAACATCCGCACTTGCCGTGATCTGGCCCGCCGTCACTTCGCCGGGACCGCTCGCCTTCAGCGTGAGGCGCTTGGGGCCTTCCGCATGCAGGCGCAGCGCGATCTGCTTCACATTGAGCACAAGATCGGTGACGTCTTCGCGCACGCCCGCGATCGACGAGAATTCATGCAGCACACCCTCGATCTGGATCGAGGTCACAGCAGCACCCTGCAGTGATGAAAGCAGCACGCGGCGCAGCGCATTGCCGAGCGTGAGGCCGAAGCCGCGTTCCAGCGGTTCGGCTACAAGCGTCGCCGAACGGCCGGCATCATGCCCGCCGTCCACTTTCAGCTTTTGCGGTTTAATCAGTTCCTGCCAGTTCTTCTGAAACATTTTGTCCTCATCGTTTCCCGGACGTGTCGGATCACGCCCATTTCGTTCGACGGGTTGATACTCTTCCGAAAACTAAACGCGGCGCCTCTTCGGCGGCCTGCAACCATTGTGCGGAATCGGCGTCACATCGCGAATGGACGTAACGGTAAGACCGATTGCCTGAAGCGCGCGCAAAGCGGATTCGCGACCCGAACCTGGGCCCGTCACTTCCACTTCCAGCGTGCGCATGCCGTGTTCCATCGCCTTCTTGCCGGCATCTTCAGCGGCAACCTGGGCGGCATAAGGCGTCGATTTGCGCGAGCCTTTGAAACCCATCATGCCGGCGCTCGACCACGAAACGGTGTTGCCGCCGCCATCGGTGATCGTGACGATCGTGTTGTTGAACGTCGCGGCGACATGCGCCACGCCGACGACAACGTTCTTCTTTTCTTTCTTGCGCGCGCGAGCGGCGCCTGCAGGCTTCGCCATTTTTCTATGACCTTACTTCGTGACTTTTTTCTTGCCGGCGATTGCCTTGGCGGGACCTTTGCGCGTGCGCGCATTGGTGTGCGTGCGTTGGCCGCGAACGGGCAGGCCTTTGCGATGGCGCAGGCCGCGATAGCAACCGAGATCCATGAGCCGCTTGATGTTCATCGCGACTTCGCGGCGCAGATCGCCTTCGACGAGATAGTCGCGATCGATCGTTTCGCGGATCTGGATGACCTCGGCGTCGCTAAGGCTCGAGACGCGGCGATCTTCGGCAATGCCGACCTTCTCGCAAATCTCTTTGGCTTTCGCAGGCCCGATTCCATGGATATAGCGCAGCGCGATTTCCACGCGCTTCTGGGTAGGGATATTGACGCCAGCAATACGCGCCACGGAGTTCTCCTTCTAAGCCTTTGAAGTTGCTACACTTCCCGATACGACACGCAGCAAGCCCTGCTATCAAAGCGGGCCAAAACCACTGGAGTTCCAAGTGGGGAATACCGCGAGGGCGCGGATTATAGGAATGCGTAGACCTCAGTCAACCGATTTAACATAATGTTTCTAAGTGATTTTCCAAGGCGACTCCAGGGCTGGCTAAAACCTCTCTTGTCATCCCCGGCCGAGCGGCGCGAAGCGCTCGCATTCGCCGGGGATGACAGGTGGGTTAGAACGAGTAGCTTGCGATGAACTTCAAAGCCACAGGCGCGATGAGCTGGTTGCCGTTGATCTGCTGGGCCACAGGCACCTCGACATCGGCATAGAGCTTCCAGGCGTCCCGGCTGACCGACACGCCCGGCGAGACGAGAAGCCGCGTATAGCCCGTATTGTCCCGGTCGCCGATGCCGCCATCCCGACCTCGGCTGGAGACAAGCGCCTGGAAAATGGGCGAAACGGACCAATCCCCGATGTGCCCGCCGCTATAGGAGACGCCCGCTGCGGCATTGATCTCCGCGCCGGGGCGATAATGATCCTGAATGGCCAGCTCGTGCTGCCAAAGCCCCTGCACGAAATAGGGGACGGACTGGTCCGGCGTCACCGCGCCGGAATGGTAGCCGCCAAGCAAGAGGTCCGTGCTGCCCGAACCGATCTCCACATCGGGGTCGAAATGGGCATAGGTGTGATCGCCCGTCGGCAGCTTCACGCCCGCGATGATGCCCGTCGACATATCCGGCGAGAAACCGGAATAGACGCCCATCAGTCTGATGTCGCCCAACGCCGTGTGGCTGAACGTGCCGGTATTGTCCGGGTCCGCTGTGACGAAGGTACGATGCGTGACGGGCAATTCGACCATCGCGCCCCAATCCTCATCGAACATGTATTGCCCGCCCGCGAGCATGAAGTCTGAGCGGATATGCTTGTCGTCATTGTTCGCGGACGGCGCTGCGTGCTCGCCGCTCCAGTTGGTCGTCTGATCGAGGAAATCATATTCGAGGAACGCCGTGCCGCCGGGACCGGACGGCAACAGCGTGCTCGTACCCACATCG
>DATHQA010000401.1:0-5103 GCA_035483375.1 Rhizomicrobium sp.
CATGTACCAGAGATTGCGCAGGAAGACGGACGCCGTCTCCGCGCCCGCTTGCGTGGGGGCTTCCGCGTTCACGGCTTGGCTTTCGCGACCGGTTTCAACAGGCTTTCGATGCTGATCATGAATTGCTGCGCCTTATAGGCAGGCAGCTTATAGGCCCATCCGTCGGCATGCGCATCTATGGCGCGCGCCTCTGCGCCGACGCTTGGGTTTCCGAGGGCGGCTTCGGCCTCGATCTCGGCCCAATTGTCCGCACCCTGCCGAATCAGCGCGACCGTGACGGTGAGCCCATCGAAAGTTTTGACCGTGACGCGCGAGGCATTCGAGAAATCGAAATTCTTCGCCGCGCTGATGTCGTCGAACGTGAAGCCGACAATGGCGGAGGCGACGTCATCGGTGGGGCTTGGGATCAGGGCCTCGCACCCGCGCGGCACGCTTGCGAGATGGAAATCGGCATCGGAAGGCTTGTCGCGCAGCACGGTGTAGGGCGTGCCCAGCGCCGGGGCTACATCGACTTCGCGGATACGCGCGCGATCGATATCCATGACGGTCTTGTCCATCCAGTCGGCAGGATCGCTCGCGGGTTCGAGCACGCCGCGCGCGAGATAGCTCTGCGTCGAATCGGGCTTGCGAATATAGAGGCCCGTCTGGCCGCTCACATCGCCGATGTCGACGCTGTTGCCCGCGATGAGGGAGGCGAGCACTGTGCCTTTCTCGTCAAGCGCTTCGATGAGCACGCCTTTGCCGCCCGTCGAAGGCGAATCAAGGCCGAGATAGGAGAGCCAGTCGGGCCGCGCGGTTTTTGGCTCCGTCGCCTGCAGCGTTGCAAGACCCACAAGCGTATGCTGCACGCGGTCGAACGCGGCGGGATAATTGTTGCGCGAGGGGATCACCCAACCGCGCTGCGGATCGAACGCGATGTCGAAGGCGCCATGCGCTTTTGATGCTATGTGAATATGCGCAACCTCGCGGATATGGCGCGCGAAACCGGGGAAGAAGGTTTGCGCGGCGTAACTATGCGATGTTTCCCTTTGCTGCCGGTGCAATGACAGCGCTGCAAGCGCGACAAGAATAAGCGCTGCAACGCCGAGGATCAGAAGATTGCGTTTGCGCCCGTCCATCAGAATGCCAGAGCCCGGGCGCGTCTGCGCCGCCGCAGGAGTGCAAGCACGATGGCGAAGGCAGCAACGAGCAACGGCACAAGCGCGATATTGATAAAGGCGAGGATTGCGCCGAGCCTATCGATATCCTTGCGCAGATTGTGCTGCACGTCGCGCAATTGCGTGCGCGTGTCGAGCAGCTCGCGGCGGAAGCGTTCGATCTCCGCATTCTGTTCGGACGTTAGGCCTGCGGCTTGCGTTTTGTTCGTGCTGCCCTGTTGCAGCGCGCGCAAGCGGTCCTCAGTGTCAGCCATTTTCTGCTTCAGCGCATCGGCCTCGCTTTGGAATTGCGCTTGCGCCGCCGCCTGAATCTTCGAGACGCGCGTGAATGGTCGGTCATTCGTCGCACGCGTGCGCAACGAAATGAGATCGTTCGAACCCATAAGATTTTCGACGGCGTTCAACACGAACGAACCATTGTCGGCAAACGGTGTGGCGACCGTGCGGCCGAGCGCGTCCTGCAACCGCACCCAGAAGCGGTCATCGAACAGATCGCTGTCCGCGACGACGACGAGATTGATTGCGCCTTTGGAATCCCTGATCTGCGGCGGCAGCGTCGTGCCTTGCGGCGGACCATCGGGGAAAGCCGTCTTCGCCGGCCCCGAGATGCGCGCGGCGAGCACATATTCGCGGCCCGTCGGATGGATTTCCTCCATGAGCGTTTGCGGCTGCGGATTGGCGCGGGCTTCATTCGCATCGATGAGCGACGCTTCGTTCGACGAACGCACGAGCGGCGCGAAATGCGTCGTGGCGCCCGCAAGCGGCGACAGCGCGCCCGCGCTTGCAAGATTGAGCGCCTGCAGATTGGCGGTCAGCGGATCGGTCGTGTCGAAATTGTCCGACGTCAGATGCAGCCACATCGGATATTCGGCGACGGGATTGCGCGCATCTTCCGACACCTGCACGCGCGCGGCCAGCGCACGGTCGCCGACAACCTTGTTCGCGTTGAACTGCACACCCCACGCCTTGAACAGACGCGGCAGATCGGAAACGACGGGGCTCGAAGCCTGTTGCTGCTGGTTCGCGCCTGCGATCTCCGAATAGGGATCGACGAACACAAGCGCGCGACCGCCGCGCAGCACGAACTGGTCGATCGCGTAAAGCTGCTTGTCATTCAGCGCGCCGGGCTGCGCGATCATGAGCACTTCCACATCCGCCGGAATGGACGTGAAATTCTGGTCGAGCATTTCTGTCTTATAGGTCTGCTGCAATTCCTGATAGACGACAAAAGGACGGGATTGTCCCTGCAACGCCGCCATCATGCCGCCTGCGCCGACATCGAGCGGCAGGCTTGTGATGATGCCGAGCACGGGCTTCACAGGCGTTGAAAGCCGATAGACGAGGGAAGTGAGATCATATTCGAGATAAGCTTCGCGATCCTGCGTGAAGAACGGGATCGCTTCCTTGCCCGAAATCGTGTTCGTGCCCGCAAGGCCGAAATAGACCATGTCGCCATTGTCCGTCGGCGCGCCGGTAAGGCCTGCTGCAACGGCTTCGTCTTCTTCTGGCGTGAACGGTTCGGGATCGATCTCCTGCAACACGATCTTGCCGTTCGAGAGCGACGCATATTCGTGCAGCAGATCGCGCACGCGCGTCGCATAGGCCTGGATCTGTGCGTAGTCTGCCGCGACCTTCTTCGAATAGAAGAATTTGAGCGTGACCGGCTCATCGATCTTCGCGATCGTGTTGCGCGTGCCTTGCGAAAGCGTGAATTCGTGATTCTCGGTCAGGTCTAAACGCACATCCGTGACCGATGCGTCGATGGCGATGTTGAGCGCCACGAACATGATGGCCGCAAGCACAATGGCCGATATCGCATAAAGGCGGCGGGTCATCGTCATGCGCTTTTCTTCAGATCGATGATGACGACATTGGCGGTGAGGAACAGCGCGATGAGCGAGAAGAAATAAACCACGTCGCGCAAATCGATGACGCCTGCGGAGATCGCCGAGAAATGCGTGAGGAAGCTGAAGGACGAAATCGCATTTACGAGCACGAGCGGCGCCCAGGCGCGCACGAAATCGATGACGATGGGCGCGCCCGAAACCGTGAACAGGAAACACACGACCACGCTCACGACGAAGGCGATCACCTGATTGTTCGTCGTGGACGAAATCGCAGCGCCAATCGCGAGATAGCCGCCCGCCATGAGGAAACTGCCGATATAAGCGGCCAGGATCACGCCATTATCGGGATGGCCGAGATAATTGACCGTGAGCCATATGGGAAAGGTGAGCGTGAGCGCCACGCCTGTGAATGCCCAGGCCGCGAGATATTTGCCGAGCACCGTCGCCCATAACGGCACAGGCAGCGTGAGCAGCAATTCCATCGTGCCGCTGCGCCGTTCTTCCGCCCATAACCGCATGGAGATCGCGGGCACAAGGAACAGATAAAGCCACGGATGATAGCCGAAAAACACAGTAAGATCGGCCACACCGTTCTCGTAGAAATTGCCGATGTAGAATGTGAACGCCCCCATTGCGAACAGGAAGATCACGATGAACACGTAAGCGAGGGGTGTCGCGAAATAAGACGCGAATTCGCGCTTGAAGATGGGCCACACTTTCATGCACGGGCCTCACGTGCGCGCGCCGCATCATGCGTGGTGATCGCGCGGAACACTTCATCGAGGCGTCCGGCTTCAGCATAAAGCTCTTTCACATCCCAGCGTTCGGCAGCGGCGAGCGCGCTGACGTTTTCGATGAGCAATGCGCCGCGCTTGGGGAACGCGGTGAGCTGCACAAGGCCCACGCGCAACACGGTCTGTTCCACGCTCTCCACATCGTTCATCGATTTGAGGCGGTTCTTCGCGATATCGGCTTGTGCGGCGGGCAGCACCATCGTCACCGCATTGTGATGGCGAGAGCGCGTGAGCAGCGACGCAGGTGTTCCATCCGCCACGATGCGCCCGCGATCGATGATGACGGCACGCGTGCAGATCGCTTCGACTTCTTCGAGCAGATGAGTCGAAACGATGATCGCTTTCTCCGGCGCCATTGCGCGGATTAATGCGCGCACGGAATGTTTCTGGTTCGGGTCGAGGCCGTCTGTCGGCTCATCCATGATGAGCACAGGCGGATCATGCAGGATCGCCTGCGCCAGTCCCACGCGCCGCTTGAAGCCTTTGGATAATGTCTCAATCGTTTGATCGAGCACGGGTTCGAGTTCGGTCTTGGCAACCACCGCATCGACGCGCGCTTTCACATCCGCGCCGCGAAAGCCGCGCACCTCGGCGATGAACGACAGAAATTGCCGCGCCGTCATGTCGCCGTAAGCGGGCGCGCCTTCGGGCAGATAGCCGATGCTCGTCTGTGCGGCGATCGTGTCGCTTTCGATGTCGTGACCGCAGATGCGCGCGCGGCCGGATGTCGGCGCGAGAAAGCCCGTCACCATTTTCATCGTCGTGGATTTGCCCGCGCCGTTCGGCCCCAGAAAACCCAGCACTTCGCCCTTGCCCACGGAGAGATCGAGGCCCGCAACCGCGAGGCTTGCGCCGAAGCGTTTGGTCAGGCCGGTAATTTCGATCATCTGGTTTGCATCGTAGGTGTTGGTTCGGGGCTTAGAGAAATCGCGCCCGCCCCGCAAGGCCCAACGAATATCCGCCGCGTTACGGATAGGTTATGCTCCCGGCTTGGAGGAATTTGCGCCTATGATCGTGACCGCGAGTTTGGAGCGCACGGCGCTTGTCGGAACCGTCACGCAGCTTCTCATGTTCGTGCTCGGCCATTTCATTCCATGGGTGGCAGCGAATGTGTTCGGCTTCGGCAGCATGATGATCGCCGCGACCGCGGGCTATCTCTATGCGCGCGAGGTGGAACTGGGTTATGGGCGCGGCGCGCTCGGCGGTGCCGTCGTGGGCGGCATCTGCGCGCTTCTGGGCCTTATCTTCGCGTTCTCGCTGCACGATGTGGACAGGCTCTCGGTGCTTGTAGGCACGCTGAGTGCG
>DATHQA010000402.1:0-3821 GCA_035483375.1 Rhizomicrobium sp.
GCCGCCCCCGCCGGTGAAGAATTTCATCGTCTTCTTCGACTTCAACAAGTCGGTGCTGACGGATGAAGCCCAGCAGGTCGTGGCCAAGGCTGTGAAGACGGCCAAGGACGGCAATATCGTGAAGGTTCTCATCACGGGCCATACCGACACGGTCGGCTCGCATGAGTACAACCAAGGCCTGTCCGAGCGCCGCGCTCAGTCTACGAAGGACGAGATGGTGAAGGACGGCATGGACGGTGGCTCGATCGACACCGTCGGCAAGAGCTTCGACGAACCGCTCGTGCCGACCGGACCCGGCGTCCGCGAGCCGCAGAACCGCCGTGCGGTCATCGAACTGGGTGGTGGCTCGGGAATGTAATCCCGACCGCTTTCCAAGCGAAGGCAAAGGGCGGGTCTTTCGACCCGCCCTTTCTTTTTGGGCTGCGGCGTTTTGCAAGAGGCCGCTCGCAATCCCGCATCACCGACACGAAATAGAATGTAGGCGATTATCGGGCGGGCCATGACCAACAAGCACTACATCCTCATCGTCAAATGTCCGGACATGAAGGGCATTGTGGCCGCGGTTGCGGGTTATCTCGCGGCCAATGATTGCTCGATCGTCGAATCGAACCATTTCAACGATGCCTTCGCGAACATGTTCTACATGCGCACGGTCTTCCGGCAGGACGGCGGGCGCATGCCGCCCATGGAGATGCTGCAAGAGGGCTTTCGCACCGTCGCCCATCGCTACGACATGGAATGGCGATTCCACGATGTTTCGCAGCCACCGCGCATGCTCATCGCGGTATCGAAATTCGGCCATTGCCTGTTCGATTTGTTACATCGCTGGCGTTCGGGACTTCTGCCCGTGGATATCGCAGGCGTCGTCTCCAATCATGACGACATGCGCTCCTTCGTCGAATGGAGCGGCATTCCGTATCATCACTTTCCCGTCGGCGGCGATATCGCGGCGCAGGAAGCGAAAGTCCTCAAGCTCGTCGATGACGAGAGGATCGAGCTTGTCGTGCTTGCGCGCTATATGCAGATCCTGTCGCCCGAGGCGTGCGAGAAGCTCGAAGGCCGCTGCATCAATATCCATCACTCCTTCCTGCCGAGCTTCAAGGGTGCGAAGCCCTATCATCAGGCCTATGAGCGCGGCGTGAAGATCATCGGCGCCACCGCCCATTACATCACCGCCGATCTCGATGGCGGCCCCATCATCGAGCAGGGCGTGGAGCGCGTGGACCATGCCGATGCGCCGCAAGACCTTGTTTCCATAGGCCGCGATATCGAATGCGCGGTGCTCGCACGCGCGGTGCGCTGGCACATAGAGCGGCGCGTGATCCTCAACGGTCGCAAAACCGTCGTGTTTGCTTAAACACACAATTGTCGCGCATTAACCCTCATCGTCATGGCCGGGTGTGACCCGGCCATCCGTCGCCCGCGTGTCCACGCGAGCTTATGAGTTCTTCATTACCCGGATGGCCCGCACTCCGGCGGGCCATGACAACAAGTATGGATATTGCTATGATCTGTGCAGTTTGCGGTGGGGCGCGAAATGTCGAAACTCGACTATATCCATTCGCCTTCTGGGGCGGAGCTTCCGGACTCATTCATTTCGCTTGAGAGCGATCACATTCTTCCGGCTGTGCCGCCAAGCGACGGCATCACGCAGAGCAATCCGCTTGCGTCGCTCAACCTCGGCGACGCCGCATTCGCGCTCGAGCAGTTCGAGCAGACAACAGCCATCGACAAAGCCTATGCTGCGATGAATGGCGGCGCGCTCTCCGCACTCGATTCGCGGCTCAGCGCGCTTTACTACGAACATTCTTCGCAAGCGCTCGCGATGAGCCCGTTCACAAATCTCGTCTCGCAGCTTCAAGGCAGCATCGTCGAACAGAACGGCGAGCAATATGTGACGATCAATACCGTTGCGAAGGATGGCGATGGCGCGAAGCTTCTGCATCAGCTTGAAGCGATAGGCCTCACACAAGGCGGAAGTTATGGCGTCGAGGCGTCCGGCTATGTGCCTATTGAAAGTCTCGCAAAGCTTGCAGCGCTCGGCGATCTCAGTCATGCGACAGAATCCGGCATGGTGACGAATGCCGGCCTCGTCACGACCGAAGCCGATGTCGCGATGGATTCCTATGCCGCCCGCGATGATTTCGGCGTCGATGGTTCGGGCCTCAAAGTCGGCATCCTGTCCGACAGTTTCAACACGAACGCCGCCGATCAATATCCGAACGGCAGCCCCGACACGATGGCTGACGATATCGCAAGCGGCGATCTGCCGACGGCGACGAAAATCCTCAAAGACTCGACGGGCGAAGACGAAGGCCGCGGCATGGCGCAGCTTGTACACGATATCGCGCCGGGTGCTGCCATCGATTTCGATACGGCGAATGGCGGCGATGCGACGTTCGCGGCGCATATCCTCGCGCTTGCGAATGCGGGCTGCAAAATCATCGTCGATGATATCAGCTATCTCGATGAGCCCGCTTATCAGAACGGTGTCATCGCGCAGGCCATCGAACAGGTGACACAGCAAGGCGTGATCTATCTGTCCGCTGCCGCGAACGAAGGCAATCAAGGTTTCGAAGCCGCCTATGCCGCAAGCGGCGTGACGGGCGCTGCCGCGGAATTGAACGAGCCGTTCGCAAAATTATCGCCGACAGGCAACAAGCAATTTCTCGCTGTGACGGTGCAGGCGGGACAAACCGTTTCGCTTGTCGTGCAATGGGATCAGCCTGCGGCGTCCGCGGGCGGTGCAGCATGTGCGAACAATCTCGATGCATGGCTGCTCAACAGCGGCGGCACGTCGCTGCTTGCGATGGACGACAATGACAATACGGGCGGCGATCCCGTCGCGGTCATTCAATACACGAATTCAAAAACGAGCGCGCAAACCTATCAACTCGCGGTCGGTTTGAAATCGGGCGTTGCGCCGACGGATCTGAAGATCATCGCATTCAACGGCACGCTCGCGACCAACAGCCTCAATTACAATGACGGCACGATCTTCGGCCATCAGGCCGATCCCGCCGACATCGCGGTGGGTGCGGCGGCTTATTTCCAGACACCCGCCTTCACGGGCACGCCGACACCGACGCTTGAAACATTCTCGTCCATCGGCCCGACCTATATCTATTTCGATAATGCGGGAAACAGACTTGCCACGCCGATCCGCGTGGACGGTCCGCGTTTCACCTCCGTCGATGGCGGCGACACGACGTTCTTCGGTCAGGATATCGGCGACGATCCCAATCATTATCCCAATTTCTTCGGCACATCCGCAGCCGCACCCGACGCGGCAGCGGTGGTGGCGCTTATGGTTCAAGCAAACGGCGCGCTCAATTCGACCGATGCGATGAATCTCATCCAGGATTCCGCGATCGACATGGGCACTGCGGGTTTCGACGATCAAAGCGGCGCGGGCCTGATCCAGGCCGACAAGGCGGTGCAGGCCGCCTCAACCGGCATCATTATCGGCGATAATCATCACACCGTGCTCAACGGCACGCATCTCGACGACACATTCGCGTTGGGACCGAACTTCAAGGCAACCGATGCGATCGACGGCCTTGGCGGCACGAACACGATCATCCTGAACGGCAATTACACGACGGGCGTCAATCTCGGCGCGGACACGATTGCGAATATCGGGAAATTCGTTCTCGACGCGGGCCATAGCTACAAGCTCACGTTCCACACAGGCAATGTGGCGGCAGGACAAACGCTCACCATAGACGGCTCGTCGCTCGGCGCATCCGACAAGATGACGATCACCGCCTCCGGCGATGCACAAGGCGCGTATAATATTCTCGGCGGCGCAGGCGCGGACA
>DATHQA010000403.1:0-4981 GCA_035483375.1 Rhizomicrobium sp.
TTCTCGCGCCGCATCCAGATCGCTTCCGTCGAACCGCCGCCGATATCGAAGATGAGCGCGCCTTCGTGGCGCGAACCCACAAGCGGCGCGCATCCGGCAGCGGCGAGATGCGCTTCTTCTTCCGGCGTCAGCACGGTGAGATCGAGCCCCGCTTCATTGCGCACACGCGCGAGCAGTTCGGCAGTATTCACCGCGCGGCGGCAGGCTTCCGTCGCGACCGCACGAATGTGCGTGACGCCGGCGGCCTTCATGCGTTCTGCACAGACACGCAACGCCGCAATCGTGCGTTCGATCGCCAAGGGTGCAAGAGCACCCGTCTTCTCAAGCCCCTCACCGAGTCGCACGATGCGCGAAAAGGAATCCACGATGCGGAAGCCGCCCGCCTTGCCCTTTGCCGCGATGAGCAAGCGGCAATTATGCGTGCCGAGATCGATGGCGGCGAACAACTCGTTCCGCCCGCGCGCGCGATGTTTTCGGCCTTTCGATGCCGTGCCCATTCGCACCCCTCGCGAATCCGGGGCGCACGCTAACGGGCGCGGCTGTGGCTTGAAAGCCCGAAACGGTCAGGCGAGGCTTTGGCCTTGCGCGATCTTCAATTCGCGGTCGTCGGGATCGCGATAGGCGCCGCGCGCCTCGAGCGGCACGGAATGGTAAATCGTGGGACGGCCGATCTTCAGCCTTTCGCGCGCGGCTTCGAGCGGTTCGGCGAACAATCGTTCGTAATCCTCACCCGGCAGCCACGCGGCTTTGCGGCCCAATCGCCAGCCTTCAAGGATCGCGCGTGCGTAGGGCTGATGCCAATGCGAGCGCGTCAGTTCCCACGCCCCCGCAAGCGCGATGAAGCCGATGCCGCGATTGCGTGTCTGCGCAGAGGTAAAGCCGAGTACGCAGCCTTCGCCGAGAATATCGGTGCCGTAACCCGTCAGCACATGCCAAATGTCATGCACATCGCGCAGACGCCGTGCATACCAAGCGATGGGATGCTCCGCGTCTTGCACGGTATCGCCGCCCGATTTGCGGCTCTCCTCTACAAGGCCGGAAGCCGTGAGATTCCTGCGACGCGCGAATTCGCGATAGTGATAGCCGACTGTGCCGGGCGCGAAGCGGGCGAGCCATTCGTCGTCATCGAGCATTTCCGGAAGCTCGTGGGCGAGATAGGCCTGACGCGCGCCCTCATTCGTGCGCAGCATGCGGCTGTAACCTCTCGCATTGGCGCGGCCTTCCAGCGCCTCGACGATCTCGAAAACCTGGGACGTGTCTTCCTTGTCCGCGATAAGACGCTGAAGCGCGCGAAACGCACGCAAGGGCTGAATCGGCGGATTGGCGATCTCGCGGGGAACCGATGATGTGGCGTCCACAACCTTCTCCTCGTCTATACAGGCAGCCTGCCCCGTTAGATACGACCGTATTATTTCCAATACAAGTGTATTTTCCGTCACAGAGCCCATGTCCGAAAGGCATGGCTCGCCGCAAAGCTTCGCGAAACGGAGGCGCGATTGCCCCGGCGCCTCGCTCTTGTAGTATGACGATTCACCGTTCGCGGCTGGCGGGCGGAGTTCTCGCGAATGCCAAGGCGTCACACGGATATGCGCGCCCGAAAACCGCAGCAATCGGATTTGAATGCGTATGCGCGCATCCGCAACGCGGCGCTCAAGCTGTTCGCCGATCGCGGCGCAGCTGCGAGTTCGATTCGCGCGATTGCCAAGGCCGCAGGCGTATCGCCCGGCATGGTGCAGCATCACTTCAAGACGAAACAGGATCTTCAGGCCGCCATCGAAGCCTATGCCGTCGAGAAGGTGATGGAGCTTGCGCAGAAGGGCCTCACCGAACCGGGCGAGCCGGGCAAACTCGCCATCGGGTCGAAGATCGTGGAATTCATCCGCGCCGAACCCGATGTGATCCGCTTTGGGCGGCGCGCGGTGCTGGAGGACGACGCGCTGGGGCGCAGATTGTTCGATCAGGTGGTTGCCGCAAGCCGCATCATCATGCAGCACATGGCCGAACAGGGATTCCTGCGGCCGAATATCGACATGGACTGGGCGACGCTCAACGCGATGCTTCTGAGCATCGGGCCGATGCTGTTCGAAACCGGATTCGACCGGCATTTCGATCAGCCGTTCCGCAGCGACGAAGGTCTCGCGCGCTGGGACGTGGCGGTGGATGATTTCCTCGCGCACGGAATCTATAGCGAGAAATGTCCGCCTTCCGCGCCCGTGCAAAAGAAACCGAGCAAAACAAAGCCCAAATAATTCGGTGGAAACCTGCATACAGACCGCGATGCTAAAGCGTTATGATGAGGCTCGTGAATGGAGACCCTAATGGACGTCCGCAACGATACGCTTGTTCCCGCCGACAAACTCGCCCGCGAAACGCCGATTCGTTTCCCGCATGAAAGTGCGGAATATCGCGCGGCGCGCACGGCGTTGCTTGCGGAGGAAATCGAATTGCGACGTCATATCGAGCGCGTGGCTGCCATGCGACGCGCCTTGCCGCCGGGCGGCGAAGTGAAGGGCAATTATCGTTTCGAGGACGAGAACGGCGCAACCGTTTCGTTCGCCGATCTGTTCGGCGACAAGCAGACACTTGCCGTCTACAGCTATATGTTCGGGCCGCAGCGCGAGCGCCCCTGCCCCATGTGCACCAATCTTCTCGGCGCATGGGAGGGCAATGCGCGCGATATCGATCAGCGCATTTCGCTTGTCGTCGTCGCGCGTTCACCGATCGAGAAGCTTGTCGCATGGAAGAAAGAACGCGGCTGGAAGAATTTGCGGCTCTATCGCGATCTCAATGACAATTATTCGCGCGAGTATTTCGGCCTGTTGCTTGACGGCTCCGAAATCCCCGCGCTCAATATCTTCACGCGGCGCGACGGCACGATCCGGCATTTCTGGTCCGGCGAGATGACAGGCCAATCCGCCGATCCGGGGCAGGATCCACGCGGCGCGCCGGACTTGCCACCGATGTGGGCGCTGTTCGACATGACGCCGGAAGGACGCGGCGGCAATTGGTATCCGAAACTGGATTACGCCTAAAACCCGGCAAAGGCTCGGAAATCCCTCCATGTTGCCCGGCCGGCGGGACTTCGCTATTGAGTGACGCCTCGAAAATCGGATGTCCCGCGGGCTCGCGCGGACACCGACTTTCTGACCCGCAAAGGGTGTTGGGGGATCGTCTAACGGTAGGACTGCAGACTCTGACTCTGCCTATCAAGGTTCGAATCCTTGTCCCCCAGCCAACCCCTCTTGAAGATTTCTGAAACGACAGACGGATTGCCGCCGCCCCGGCGCACCTGGGCCGTCGTGACTATCGCGCTCGGCCTCACCATGGCGGTGATGGACGGCGCCATCGCCAATGTGGCGCTGCCCACGATTGCACAGGATCTGCGCGCGAGCCCCGCCTTCTCCATCTGGATCGTGAACGGTTATCAATTGGCCGTGACGATCTCGCTTCTGCCGCTCGCCTCGCTCGGCGAGATCATGGGCTATCGCCGCGTTTACATCGCCGGGCTTGCGCTGTTCACGGCAGCGTCGCTGTTTTGTGCGGTTTCACATACGCTTATTCTTCTCACCATCGCGCGCGTGGTGCAGGGTTTCGGCGCGTCCGGCATCATGAGCGTGAATTCGGCGCTTGTGCGCTATACCTATCCGCAGAATCGGCTTGGGCGCGGCATCAGCATCAACGCGCTGGTCGTTGCGATTGCTGCAGCCGTTGGGCCGACCATTGCATCGGCCATCCTGTCCATCGGCACGTGGCCCTATTTGTTTGCGGTCAATATTCCATTCGGTATTGCAGCGCTCATCATCGGCACGCGCGCGCTGCCGCATACGCCGCGCGGGAGCCACGCCTTCGAATGGCCGAGTGCGGTCTTAAGCGCAATCACATTTGGCGTCGGCATCACGGCCATCGACAGTATCGGTCATGGCGAACGGCCTGCGCTTTATCTTTCGGAATTCGCGATTGCGGTAGCGGCATGCGTATGGCTCGTGCGGCGGCAGTTTGGCGTGAAATCGCCCCTGCTGCCGATCGATCTTCTGGGCATTCCAATCTTCACATTGTCGATCTGCACATCTATCGCCTCCTTTTGCGCGCAGATGCTCGCGTTTGTCGCTCTGCCCTTCTATCTGAAAGAGCGTTTCGGCTATTCGGCGGTGGAAATCGGGCTTCTCATCACGCCCTGGCCCATCGCGATCATATTCGCAGCGCCGCTTTCGGGAAAATTGCTCGACCGCTATCCGGCGGGGTTGCTTGGCGGCATTGGCCTTGTGCTGTTCGCGGGCGGATTATTCGCGCTCGGTTTTCTACCGGCACATCCCGACAAATTCGATGTGATCTGGCGCATGGCCGTCAGCGGCTTTGGATTCGGTCTGTTCCAATCGCCCAACAACCGCACCATGATAGCCGCCGCACCGCGCGAACGTAGCGGCGGCGCAAGCGGCATGCTCGGCACCGCGCGGCTGTTGGGACAGACGATTGGGGCGGCGCTCGTCGCGTTGTTTCTCGCGCGCTGGCCCAATGGCGGCGCGCAAATGTCCCTGTTCGCCGCAACCGCATTCGCGTTTGTTGGGGCAGCACTCAGTACACTACGCCTGACACCGGCAGGCTCGCGCAAAACCGAAACGCTAAGCGTACGCGATGGTCAACAAATGACCGGCGACGAAACGTAAAAAATGTGGCGGATCTCTCCGCCACATTTTCGATATGCCCCCGTTGATCACCAATTCTTCGTGATGCGCAGGCCGAACAGCCGCGGATCGGTGGTGAAGACGTTGGTTTGCAGACCCGTATCATCCGAATTGAGGAATGCACCCGTAATAGCCGTGACGTCGAACACGTTCTTCATATAGGCCATCGCCTGCCAGCCATCCTGATTGGTGAAGATCAGCGAGAGATTCACGTTGGTATAACCGTGAAGCTGATCGTAAGGCTTGTCGTTGAACACACGGGCGAAGGAATTGCCCTGCCAGTAGCCATCGACGCGCCC
>DATHQA010000404.1:0-3336 GCA_035483375.1 Rhizomicrobium sp.
TCTCACCGTGCTGACGCCGGAAGAAGAAGCGCATCTCGCCGCTGCCGGATGCGCGCCGCTTGTGGGTTCGCGCCACGAAGGCGCGCTCATCTTCGATATCGGCGGCGGTTCGACGGAAGCGATCTGGATGCGGCGCGAGAATGGGAATTTGCGTATCGTGCAGGCATTGTCCGTGCCCGTCGGCGTCGTGACGCTTTCGGAACGCGAACCTTCGCCGATGACGCGCCGCTATTATGAATCGCTGCGCGGCGAGATGGTGCCGCTGTTTGCGAAACTGCGCGCGCGCATGGATGAGAACGGCGCATTCGATGGTACGCATAATCATCTGCTCGGCACATCCGGCACGGTGACGACGCTTGCGGGCGTGGCGATGGGCCTGAAGCGCTATATCCGCACGCGCGTCGATGCGAGCTGGCATGTTTGCGCCGATCTGCTCAGCCTGTGCGAGCGTTTGGCCGACCTCGATCATGTGGGCCGCGCGGGCCTTGGCTGTGTCGGCGAGGAACGCGCCGACCTCATGGTGCCGGGCTGCGCGATCTTCAGTGCCATCCATGCCGCATGGCCTTGTGAAAAATTGCGCGTGGCGGATCGCGGATTGCGCGAAGGAATCTTGCGCGAACTTATGGCCGAAGCCGCATGAGCGAACGTGGTTCATCGGGCCGCGGCGGCAAGCGTGTGTATGTGAGAAGCACGAAGGGCCGTGCCGTATCTTCCACGCGCTGGCTCGAACGCCAGCTCAACGATCCTTATGTGCGCGAGGCAAAGAACAAAGGCTATCGCAGCCGGGCGGCATTCAAGCTGTTAGAGCTTGATGAGAAATTCCATATCTTAAAGAAAGGCGCGCGCGTGCTCGATCTCGGTGCCGCGCCGGGCGGCTGGAGCCAGGTCGCGGCGGCGCGCGTGGGCGCGACAGGCCGCATCGTCGCTGCCGATATCCTCGAGATGGAGCCGATCGCGGGCGTCGAGATCTTCCATGCCGATCTTACCGATGCGAAAACACCTGGTCTGTTGAAAGAGGCACTCGGCGGTCCTGCCGATGTCGTGCTGTCCGACATGGCCGCCCCCACCACAGGCCATCGCGCGACGGATCACATACGCACCACAGCTTTGCTCGAAGTCGCCCTCGATGTCGCCATCGACGTGCTTAAGCCCGGCGGTACGTTCGTCGGCAAAGCGTTTCAGGGCGGCGCCACGGGTGAATTGCTCGCGCGCATCAAACGGAATTTCCGCGAAGTGCGTCACGTCAAACCGCCCGCATCCCGCGCGGAATCGGTGGAGCTTTATCTGGTGGCGAGCGGATTCAAGGGTGCATAAACAAATGAGCATAAGTTTGGCGCGACACCTAAACCTCGATGTCAAGTGAGTGTGTGATTCCATTCTTTCCTAAACTGTTCTAGTGTTTCACGCTTGATCTCGGGGCCTGTGCGTTGCCGTCGGCACTTGTCATCGATAAAGTTATTTCTACCAAAAACGTCAATTGAGCAAATTCTTCCATATCGCGTTGCAGTGATATCAATGATTTAAGGCTATGGAGCGTAACGCTGCGCTCCGATTTTCCGAACTGCGCTCTTGAAACGATAAATCGCAATTCACATCTCGTTTTCAGAAGGAACGAGACTGGAAGCATGTTGCTGCGAATCTAACGTGAGACCATACAGGACAGGGATGCAAGCTCACGTGCATCCGTGCAGGCAGAATAGGTAGGGACCAGCGACAGGATCGATCTGGCGCGCGTGTTCTTGATGTATGCGCTCAGGCAAGCCAAGTGCCTCAAGAACGTTTTGTCGAAGCAATGTCCGTGGAGAAGATGAAGGTGCAGAGCATTGCTCCGGTGATGGAGCCTCGCGTGACGCCGGTGCTTCGAGGCGGAAGCGGGATGTCCGGAACGTCCCGCTTTTTGTTTATCGCGCCGAAGCTCCGAAGGAGCGTAGGCGGATTGCTTGTCACGCCGTAGCCGCGAAGCGGCGTAGGCGGATTGTCATGGACGAAGTGAGCCCAACCCCGATGGCTCTTGCAGAACCGGGGGGTGGGTGGTACAGGCTCGGCGCTCCAAGAGGCCCTAAGACCCGGAGTACCGCCTGACCATCCGCGAAGCGCTTACCTTCGATGATGTGCTGCTCGTGCCTGCAGCCTCCGAAGTGCTGCCCGGCCAGGTCGATACCCGCACGCGTCTTACCAAAACTGTCGAACTCGGCATTCCGCTGATCTCAGCCGCGATGGATACGGTGACGGAAGCCGGGCTCGCCATCGCCATGGCGCAGGCGGGCGGCATGGGCGTGATCCACCGCAATCTCTCCATCGAGGAGCAGGCCGAACAGGTTCGCCGCGTCAAGAAATTCGAAAGCGGCATGGTCGTGAACCCGGTGACGATTGCGCCGGACGCAACGCTCGCCGATGCGCTGGGACTGATGGAGCGCTATCGCATCTCCGGCATTCCGGTTGTTGAAGATGCGAACGCGAAAGGCTCCGGCAAACTTGTCGGCATCCTCACCAATCGCGATGTGCGTTTCGCCACCGACAAGCGCCAGAAAGTTTCCGAACTGATGACGAAGGACCGCCTCGTCACGGTGCGCGAAGGCGTCGGGCCGGAAGAGGCGAAGCGGTTGTTGCATCAGCATCGCATCGAAAAGATTCTTGTTGTCGATGAGAGCTATCGCTGTGTCGGCCTCATCACCGTGAAGGACATCGAGAAGGCGCAGAAATATCCCAACGCCTGCAAGGATGAGCGTGGACGTCTGCGCGCCGCCGCCGCCGTCAATGTCGGTGCGGATGGCGTCGCGCGCGCGATGGCGCTCATCGACGCCGAATGCGATGTCATCGTCGTCGATACCGCACATGGCCATTCCAAAGGCGTGCTCGAAACGGTTGCGCGCATCAAGAAGGAATCCAATTACACGCAGGTCGCCGCGGGCAATGTGGCGACGGGCGATGGCGCGAAAGCGCTCATCGATGCGGGCGCGGATGCGATCAAGGTCGGCATCGGGCCGGGCTCGATCTGCACGACGCGCATTGTCGCGGGCGTTGGCGTGCCGCAACTCACCGCGATCATGGATGCGGTCGAAGTCGCGAGCCGTGCGGGCGTGCCCGTCATCGCCGATGGCGGCATCAAATATTCCGGCGATCTTGCAAAAGCGATTGCGGCGGGCGCGCATGTCGCGATGGTGGGTTCGCTGCTTGCAGGGACCGAAGAAAGCCCCGGCGAAGTATTCCTCTATCAAGGCCGTTCGTACAAAGGCTATCGCGGCATGGGTTCGCTAGGCGCGATGGCGCGCGGAAGCGCGGACCGCTATTTCCAGTCCGAAGTGACGGATTCGCTGAAGCTCGTGCCCGAAGGCG
>DATHQA010000405.1:0-7979 GCA_035483375.1 Rhizomicrobium sp.
CAGGTCAGGACTGCGAACACATAGGCCTGAAGAAACGCGACAAGCAGTTCAAGCGCGGTGATCGCGATGATGAGGAACATCGGCGCAATCGAAAGCGGCGCCAGCAATCCGCCCGCGCCGCCAAGCGCGATGACGAAGAACGCGAACACTTTGAGCATTGTGTGGCCCGCGAGCATGTTCGCGAAGAGACGCACGGAAAGACTAATCGGCCGCGTGAGGAACGAAATGATTTCGATCGGCACAAGCAGGAAAAGCAGCAACAGCGGCGCTTTCGGCACGAACAGCTTCAGGAATCCGATGCCGTGTTCGAGGAAGCCCGTGACGATGACGGTGAGAATGACAAGCGACGCGAGTGCAAATGTCACCGCGATCTGGCTCGTCACCGTGAACGATCCCGGCAGCAGGCCGAAGAAATTCGCGCACAGCACGAACATGAAAATCGTGAAGACGAGGGGGAAGAAACGCAATCCCGCTTCGCCCGCCGACGAATTGATCATGTTGGCGACGAACTCATATGAGATTTCCGCCATGGATTGCATGCGCGAGGGCACAAGCGCGCGCTTCGATGACGCGAAGGTGAGGAACGCACCAACCGCCGCCACGACGATGAACATCCACAGCGACTGGTTCGTGAACGAGACATCGTAATGGCCGATGTGCAGCGGCACGAGCGGCCTGATCTCGAACTGCTCCATCGGCGTGATCTTCACGTCTTACTCCTCGTCGTCCTTCACCGCAGGCGCTTTCGGCGCGGCGGCGATGTCGGCGTTAATTTCCTTGGCGGCGCGCATCACATTGCGGATGCCGGCCGCGGCCCCCAAACAAAACATCACCACGATGAAGAGCGGCCTGGTGTGGAATACCCAATCGAGCAGCCATCCCAATCCTCCCCCCACGAGCAGCGCGGAAACGAGTTCCGTCGTGAAACGGAAAGCGATCCCCAACTGGCTGGGCGGCGGCGACTGATCGCGTTTGCCCTCGCGGCGGCGCGCATCGTCCAGTCTTTCGCCCAGCGCTTGAAGGTCGTGAGGTTCAGGGGGAGTTTCGGTCATGGCGCCCCCATCGCGTCGCAACCGTCGCGGGCCCTCGAAAGGCTTGCCGAAGGCGCGCGGACCATAGGGTTGGGGTTTCGGAGTGTCAAGCGCGCAATGTTTCCGCTAAACTGTTGAAGTTGTTGAAGGAAATAGCCCGCGACGAAATGCACGCGATGCCGCGTTCGCAGACGCACATTCAGCGTAACTCAACGACTCGCGCGCTGTCTTCAAGGTGGACAGCGATTTGCGACCAGACTGCTTCGAACCGGGCAATCAGCGCATGATTGATCGCGTTGCCGATACGCACCCAAAGTACCTGTGGCCCTGCTTCAATTGCGGCTGGCCGTGCGAAGTCTTCGTCCTTTGTGACAATGATGGCGTTTCGCGCCAATGCATAAGTCCAAATTTCAGCATCGTCGGCATTGCGCAAGTTTGCGTCGCGAACCGCGATAGCATTGTACCCCTTACTGCCTAGCCATACTGCCAATGCGGGTGGAAGTTGCATCGATAATGAATTTCACGATGAACTCTATTCGGCGGCGATAACAGGATGGCCTGCTAGATTGACCGCATAGGCAAGGCAAGCACGAATGTCGTCGCGCTCAAGATCGGGATAATCGGCGAGGATTTCTTCCGGCTTTGCGCCGTTGGCGAGCATCTCCAGCGCATCGGCCACACGAATGCGCATGCCGCGAATGCAGGGCTGGCCGTGACATTGCGTCGGCCGCACGGTGATGCGGGATAACAGATCACTCATGCCTATATGATACGCTATGTAGCCGCTCGGTACTACTCCGCCGCGATGGCCTGTTCGGCTTCGGCGAGCGTGACGGAGACGAGCTGGCTCACGCCGCGTTCGGCCATCGTCACGCCGAACAGGCGGTTCATGCGCGACATGGTGAGCGCATGGTGCGTGATGACGAGGAAGCGCGTATCGGTGAGGCGCGTCATCTCGTCGAGCAGATTGCAGAAGCGTTCGACATTGGCGTCGTCGAGCGGCGCGTCCACTTCGTCGAGCACGCAGACGGGCGCGGGGTTCACCATGAACACCGCGAAGATCAGCGCCATCGCGGTAAGCGCCTGTTCGCCGCCGGAGAGCAGCGACAGCGCCTGCAAGCGTTTGCCCGGCGGGCGCGCATAGATTTCGAGGCCTGCTTCCAGCGGATCTTCGGATTCGGTGAAGGTGAGTTTCGCTTCGCCGCCTTCGAACAGTTTCGTGAACAGTGTCTGGAAATTCGCGTTCACTTTCTCGAACGAAGCGAGCAGGCGTTCGCGGCCTTCGCGATTGAGCGTCTGAATGCCGCGGCGCAGGCTCTGGATCGCGCCGTCGAGATCGTTGCGGTCGGCGGTGAGCGTGGTGAGGCGCGTTTCCGCTTCTGCGGCTTCTTCCTCGGCACGCAGATTCACGCCGCCCAATTGCTCGCGTTCCTGTTTCAGTTTTTCGACGCGTTTTTCGGCTTGGTCGAGCGGCGGCATTTCCTGACCGTCGCGGATTTCTGCGCGCTCCGGCAATTGATCGGGCGTGGCGTCAAGTTCGTCACGAACGCGGACTTTCAGTTCCTCGATGCGCTCATTCGCGGATTCGAACAGCGCTTGCGTGCGCGCCCGTTCCTCGCGTGCAGACGAGAGCGCACTATCGGCGGTTTTCGCGTTGCGATCCGCTTCGACAAGTTTGCTTTCGGCTTCGGCGCGTGAGTCCGCGGCCATATCGCGCGCGGCTTCCGCCTCGCCGATCGCGGAAAGAAGCGCATTGCGCTTTTCGCCGATGGCGGCAGGTATTGCCTCAAGCCCGTGCAATTCCTCCGCCATATCGCCGAGGCGGCGCTGCAATTCTTCGATCTGTTTTGCGGCGAGTTCGCTGCGATTGGTCCATTTCGCGCTTTCTTCCGCGATGATGCCGAGACGATGCGCTCGGTTTTCGGATTCGCGTTTGAGCGTTTCAAGCGCTGCGCGCGCATCTGCATCTGCTGTGCGCGCTTGTGTGGTCGTGGCGCGCGCTTCGGTGATGGCGTTGTTGAGCGCAATGCCGTCGCCTAGCTCGCTGATCACCGCTTGCGCGTGACGTCCGGATTCAATGGCCGCGTCGCGCGCTTCGGTAAGACGGCGCACCTCAGATTCCAGCGAGGCCATGCGCGAGGCGCGTTCGGCTGCGGCGCGCGCGGTTTGCGTGGCGAAAGTTTGCGCGGAGATAAGCGCCTGTTCGGCATCGCGTGCTTCGAGTTCGCGGGCACGCAATTCGATGCGTGCTTCGCCTGTTTTCGCGCGCGCGGCTTCAAATTGCGCGAGCGTTTCGGCGCGCACATCGCGCGCTGCCGTCAGATCGATTTCGAGTGCGGCGAGCTTGTTCTTCTGTGCAAGCCGTAGCGCCGCGGGCGGCTGCGCTTCGACGGATGCCGCATAGCCATCCCAGCGCCACACATCGCCGCGCGGAGAGACGAGGCGTTGGCCGGCCTTCAACTGAGCTTGAAGCTCTGCGCCCTGATCGGGGAACACGACGCCTGTCATCGCGAGCAGGCGGTCAAGCGCGGCTGGCGCCTGCACGAATTCGCTGAGCGGTTTCGCCGCTTCGGGCAGAACCGCCGCTTCAGTGAGCGGACCGAGATCGCGCCAATGATAAGGTGCGGCTTCGTCTATGGGAGCTTGCACATCGTCGCCAACTGCCGCGGCGAAAGCGGCCTCATAGCCCGGCTGTACATGCACCGCATCGACCAATGGCGGCCACAAATCCTTGTCGCGCGGACGCAGGAAATCGGACAGCGCTTTCGCTTCAGCGGAAAGGCGTTGCGCTTCGCGTTCGGCTTTCTCGAATGGCGTGCGGGCTTCGGCTTCGCCTGTTTCGGCCTCGGCAAGAGCATCGCGCGCGATTTGCAATGCATTGCGCGCGGTTTCGGCGGCTTCACGCGCGGCGACGACAGGTGCTTCGGACGCCTCGACATCCGGCGCATCCTTAAGCGCATCTTCGAGGCGTGCGTTCGCGTTCGTCAACTGCTCGGCGCTTGTTTCGGAGAGCGCAGATGCCATATCGCGCGCGCGTTCATGGCTTGCCTTCTTCGCATGCCATTCGGCGAGCTCGGATGAAAGCCTGTCCAGCGTGCGTTCGGTCTCGGCGAGATGCGCCGCGATTTCGGACGCGCTTTCTTCTGCCGCTTCGATGCTCGCAAGCGCATTCTGCGTGTCTTCGTTGAGACGCGCGGCTTCTTCCGTCAGCGCATGCAGTGACGCCTTCGCGTCGGCATCGAGCGCGCGTTCGCGCTCCGAATCCTGTTCGCCTTGCGCAATTCGTTGGCGCAGGCGTTGCGCGGTTTCACGCGCACGCGTTTCCTCCGCATCGAGTGCATCGCGCTCAACGACAAGGCGATGCAGCGCCGCGGATTTCACCGCTTCGGTCTGACGCAGAGGCGGCAACAATGCAGCGACTTCGGTTTGCGCTGTTGAAGCAATCGCGGCCTGTTGCGTGGCTGTTTCGACAGCGGCAATCGCGGCATCAAGCGCTTCTTTCGCCGCACGTGCCTGCGCTTCCGTCGCAGACCAGCGCAAATAAAGCGCCAGCGCTTCGGCCTTGCGAATCAAGCCGGACAGATTGCGATAGCGCGCGGCTTGGCGTGCCTGACGCCTCAGATTCTGGACCTGCGCTTCGACTTCGCGAATCACGTCATCGAGGCGGCCGAGATTTGTCTCCGCCGCGCGCAGGCGCAATTCGGCTTCATGGCGGCGCTGATGCAGGCCACCGATGCCGGCGGCTTCTTCCAATATTGCGCGGCGCGCGAGTGGCTTCTGCGAGATGAGAAGACCGATCTGACCTTGCCGCACAAAGGCCGTCGAACCCGCGCCGGACGATGCATCGGCAAAGAAAATCTGCACATCACGCTGGCGCACGTCGCGGCCATTGATGCGATAGACAGAACCCGCTTCGCGTTCGATACGCCGCGAGACTTCGATGGCGTCAAACTCGGCGTAAGGCCCGCTCACGCTCTTGTCCGAATTGTCGATGAAGATGGTCACTTCGGCGGTGTTGCGCGCAGGCCGCCCGGCGCTGCCCGCGAAGATGACGTCATCCATCTCCGTGCCGCGCACGGAGGTAGGGCGCGTTTCGCCCATGACCCAGCGCATCGCATCGAACAGGTTCGATTTGCCGCAACCGTTTGGGCCGACGACAGCCGTCAAGCCAGGCTCGACGAAAAGCTCGGTCGGTTCGACGAACGACTTGAAACCGGAAAGTCTGAGCCGGGTGAACTTCAACGGACTTGTACTTCCTCTGGCCGGATTATTTTTTCTTTAGCTGCGAATCGAGAAATGTCTGCAAATCCTGCCACGTATAGGCGCCTGAGTGAACTTGCCCATCGATGACGAAGGTGGGTGTCGCGCTAATGTTGTATTTGGTCATGCCCTCCGTCGCGACTTTGTTGATTCGGTCCAGCGCATTCTTGTCGCCAATGCATTTGTCCACCTGATCGGCGCTCATGCCGACGATTCGGCCCATCTCGATAAGGCCTTCATGCGGATCGGTGACGCCATATTCCGGATCCCATTTGGGCTGGTTGCGGAACATGAGATCGATGAACTGGAAATAATTGTCGGCGGGCAGGCAGCGCGCCATCGCCTCCGCCGCACCATCCACCTGGCTCAGCGGGAAGACGCGGAACACGTAATAGACCTTGCCCGTGTCGATGTAGTTCTTCTTGAGCAGCGGAAAGATGGTTTCGTCGAAATGGGCGCAGTGCGGGCAGGACGGCGCCGCATACTCGACCATGAGCACCTTGGCCTTCGCATTGCCCAGCGTGCGGTCGTCGGGCTGGAGCGTCACGGGTGTGCCGGGGCCGCTGGCCGTGATCGCGTCGCTGGAGGCGCCGGGCGACCACAGGAAATAAACCGCAATCGCCGCCGCGATGATGGCGATGGCCACAAGGGTGATGAGGAACTGATTCCGGGTCACTGGCTCGTCTCCGCTGAACCGAGGGCGGTTTGTGGCAGAGCCCGGCGCCCGGTTCAATCGCCGCCACGCCGCGCGCGGGCAAAGCGGAGCAAGCTTTCGTGTAGTTTCTGTGGACCTTTATAGGAAAGCGCCGGATCGCCCGGCGGAACGGTCGCGGCTAGCCGCTTCGGCTGAGGCGGTTTGGGGCGCTGAGTGAGGGCGGCTTGCACGAATTTCAGGCGTGTAACGGCGTTATGACCGAGGAACGTGTTGATGCGCCCGCATAGTGCGCGGGTTTCATGCTGAAGAAAGACTGCCGCGCCCGGTTCGGCCTTCAGCGTCAGCACGCCGCCGGATGGGCCTTCATTGAGTCGGAACGGGCGGGCGATGCGCGCGACCTCCGCGCCCGCGATTTCCTCCCAGCGCAGCAGCAGCGTCGGGTCGCGAAAGCCCGCACGCGCGAATGTGCCCGATGCCGCGAGTGCTACGTCGCGCGCGATGACATCCGCGCGGTTGCGGCGTTTGGGCGGTTCCTCGGGCTTTGTGTCTTTGGCGCGCTCGGGCATTGTCGCGACTATGCCAGCAAAAAAGACGACAGCGAAGTCACCAGCCACGCGCCTGCTTGCCTGGTATGACAAGCATCGGCGCGACCTGCCATGGCGGGCGAAGCGCGGCGAGCTTGCTGATCCTTATCGCGTGTGGCTGTCGGAGATCATGCTGCAGCAGACGACCGTGCAGGCGGTTGCTTCTTATTACCGCAAATTCCTCACGCGCTGGCCGGATGTGAAAGCGTTGGCGGCAGCACCGCTCGACGACGTGCTCGCTGCATGGGCGGGGCTTGGCTATTACGCCCGAGCGCGGAACATGCATGCGGCGGCGAAGATCGTTGCGAACGAGTTGGGCGGCAAGTTTCCACGCACGGCTAATGCGTTGCGAAAGCTGCCCGGCGTTGGCGCATATACAGCGGGCGCGATTTCCGCGATTGCCTTCGATGCGCAAGAAGCCGCCGTCGATGCGAATGCGGAACGTGTGCTCGCGCGTTACTTCGCGATTGAACAACCGATTGCGAAAGCCAAGCCGGAATTGAAAACGCATGCGCGGTTCTCTGGCACGAGTGATTGCGCATGCCTTGATGGATCTGGGTTCGCTCATTTGCACGCCGAAGCGTCCGGCTTGCGCCAATTGTCCGTGGGCGGAGGATTGTGTCGCGCGCAAACGCGGCATTCAGGAATCGCTGCCTGTGAAGAGTGTGAAAGCCGCGCGTCCGTTGAAACGCGGTGCGGCTTTCGTTGTGCGCGATTCATCCCGCGCGGTATTGCTTATGAAGCGGCCCGAGAAAGGTCTGCTCGGCGGCATGATGCAGCCGCCGCTCGGGCCTTGGACGGAATCGTTTCCCTCAACGAAAGAAGCAATGCTGCAAGCGCCATTCTCCGCGCCATGGCGAAAGCTTTCCGGCATCGTACGCCACGGCTTCACGCATTTCGAATTGGAGATCGAGGTTTATTTCGTCGAGGTAAAGAAACGGCCCAAAGCCGATGGCGTTTGGATCGATGAAAACAAACTGGGTGAATCAGCGCTGCCAACTGCCATGCGCAAGATCGTCATTCACGCGCTTGATGATGGCGGGCCGCTGTTCCGCTCACGAAATCGTCGCGCGTAGCTGCTGGCGCAGATAATCGATCGGGATCAGTTTTCCCTTGTCCTCATATTGCCAGAACGTCCAGCCATTGCAGGCATCGAGGCCTTGCACATGCGCGCCCATCTGATGGATCGAGCCCGTGGCGCTTTCGCAGATCAGCGTGCCGTCGGCGCGCACTTTTGCACGATGGCGCTTCTGCGTGCCGTGCAGGATTGTGCCCGGCGGCAGCAATCCGCGTTCGACTACCCAGCCGAATGGAATACGTGGCTCGGCGCGTTTGGAGCGCGTGACTTCGATAGCGTCGTCTGGTGCAGGCACGATATTCGCCACGCGTTCGCGCGCGATCTTCGCGTATTTCTTGTCGCGTTCGATACCGATGAAGCGGCGGCCGAGA
>DATHQA010000406.1:0-21205 GCA_035483375.1 Rhizomicrobium sp.
GATCGTTCCGCGCAAGACCGTGGGCGAATTGCGCCGGTTGCTCGACGATGCCGAAGGTACGCTCGAAGTCGCGCTATCGGACACAAAGATCCAGTTCAATCTCGACGGACTGGAACTGACGTCTAAACTCATCGACGGCACATTCCCGGATTATCAGCGCGTCATCCCCGCCGCGAACGACAAATCGCTCTCGCTCGATGCGAAGGATTTCGCGCATTCAGTCGATCGCGTCTCCACGATTTCGGCGGATCGCACACGCGCCGTGAAGCTTCACATCGCGAAGGATCGCGTGACGCTTTCAGTCGTCAATCCGGAATCCGGCACGGCGACGGAAGAAGTGGGCGCCACCTATTCCGCCGCCACGCTCGAAATCGGCTTCAACGCGCGCTATCTGCTCGACATCACGGGCCAGATCGAAGGCAAGGAAGTGCATTTCCTGCTGTCGGATGCGGGCTCGCCCACCGTCATCGAAGACAAGAACGACAAGCGCACGCTCTACGTCCTCATGCCGATGCGGGTGTGACGCTTGACCGGCGCGACTGAACAGCGCCCGCAAGGCGCAATTCATCCGGATTCCCGCGCGAAGCTCGCGGTGACGCGGCTCGTGCTCACGAATTTCCGCTCCTACACGCAAGGCGAGATCGGCGTCAGTGGACGCAGCGTCGTGCTTGCTGGGCCGAACGGCGCAGGCAAGACCAATCTGCTCGATGCGATTTCGCTGTTGTCGCCGGGTCGCGGGCTGCGCGGCAGCAGGCTTGGCGATCACACGCGTAAAGGCCCTGTCGCGCAAGGTGAAGCGCTATGGGGCGTGGCCGCGACGGTCGCGCGCGGTGCAGAAAGTTACGACATCGGCACGGGCCTCATGCCCGATGAACGCCGCCAGACGCGCATGAACGGCGCGCCAGCCGAAAGCGCGGGTGCGCTTGGCGAGATCGTGCAGATGAGCTGGCTCACGCCTGCGATGGATCGCCTGTTCATCGAAAGTGCGAGCGGGCGGCGGCGTTTTCTCGACCGCCTCGTCTTCGGTTTCGACTCCGCGCATGCGAGCCGTGCGACACGCTACGAAACCGCGATGCGCGAACGTGCGCGCTTGCTGAAATTCGGTCCGCGCGATCCGGCCTGGCTCGATGCGCTCGAAAGCCAGATGGCGGAAACCGGCATTGCGATGGCGATCGCGCGCGCCGAAACGATTGCGCGCCTCAACATCGCGCTCGCCCAGCGCGGCGATGCAGGCGCGTTTCCCTGCGCGCAACTCGCAATGGATGGCGAGACGGATCAATTGCTGGCCGAGAATGGCGAGGCCGCACTCGACACGATGCGCGAACGCCTCGCCTCCGCCCGCGTGCGAGATGCGCAGGCCGGGCGCACAAGTTTCGGCCCTCACCTCTCCGACCTCGGTGTGCGGCACACACGCAAAGGCATGAACGCGCAGGAATGTTCGACGGGCGAGCAGAAGGCGTTGCTCATCTCCATCGTGCTTGCCGATGCGTGGGAACTCGCGCGCGTGCGCAACGGCCATGCGCCGATCCTGTTGCTCGATGAAGTGGCGGCCCATCTCGATGCGCGCCGCCGTGCTGCGCTGTTCGACGAAATCACCACGCTCGGCGCACAGGCCTGGATGACGGGCACGGATATCGAGATTTTTTCGCCACTCCGCTCCCGCGCCGATCTGTTCGCGGTTGCAGATTCACAATTCACGCTTATATCCGGTTGATCCATGTCGTCTCCCGAATTACCCGACTCCAGCGAATACGGCGCCGACTCCATCAAGGTGCTCAAGGGCCTCGACGCCGTGCGCAAGCGGCCGGGCATGTATATCGGCGACACCGATGACGGCTCCGGCCTGCATCACATGGTGTACGAAGTCGTCGATAACGCCATCGACGAAGTACTGGGCGGTTATGCCAATCGCGTAGATGTGACGCTGAACCCCGACGGTTCCTGCACCGTGCGCGACAATGGCCGCGGCATTCCCACGGGCATTCACGAAGGCGAAGGCGTTTCCGCCGCCGAAGTGATTATGACCCAACTTCATGCGGGCGGAAAATTCGAACAGAACGCCTACAAGATTTCCGGCGGATTGCACGGTGTGGGCGTTTCGGTCGTCAACGCGCTCAGCGAGGTATTGGATCTTCGCATATGGCGCGACGGCAAGGAACACGCCATACAGTTTCGCGATGGCGAACCGCAGGCGCCGCTTAAAGTTGTGGGCGATGCGGGTGAAAATCGCGGCACGGAAGTGCGCTTCCTGCCTAGCACCCGCACCTTCACCAAGACGGAGTTCGATTACGCGACGCTGGAACATCGCCTGCGCGAACTCGCCTTCCTCAACTCCGGCGTGACGATCGTGCTGGCCGACAAGCGCGGCGTGGAGAAGAAGGAAATCACGCTGCACTACGAAGGCGGGTTGAAAGCTTTCGTGGAATATCTCGACCGTTCCAAGACCGCGCTTATTTCCGCGCCCATCATGCTGGGTGGCGAGCGTGAAGGCGTGATCGTGGAAGCGGCGCTGGTGTGGAATGACTCCTATCACGAAAACACGCTGTGCTTCACGAACAACATTCCGCAACGTGACGGCGGCACGCATCTTGCCGGTTTCCGCGCGGCGCTCACACGCGTCGTGACGAAATATGCCGATGAGTCGGGCATGCAGAAGAAAGAAAAGATCGCGCTGACGGGCGATGATTGCCGCGAGGGCCTCACCTGTGTGCTTTCGGTGAAAGTGCCGGACCCGAAATTCTCCTCGCAGACGAAAGACAAGCTCGTCTCCTCCGAAGTGCGCCCTGTCGTTGAAGGCGTTGTGCTCGAGCAATTGACGCGCTGGTTCGAGGAGCACCCTTCCGAAGCGAAGAACATTGTCGGCAAGGTCGTCGAAGCCGCCGCCGCGCGCGAGGCCGCACGCAAGGCACGCGAACTCACGCGGCGCAAAGGTCTGTTCGACGGCACGGGCCTGCCCGGCAAGCTCGCCGATTGTCAGGAACGCGATCCCGCGAAATGCGAGATCTTCATCGTCGAGGGCGACAGCGCGGGCGGCAACGCGAAACAGGGCCGCAATCGCGCCAATCAGGCGGTGCTGCCGTTGCGCGGCAAGATCTTGAATGTCGAGCGCGCGCGTTTCGACAAGATGCTTTCGAGCGCGGAAATCACGACGCTCATCACTGCGCTCGGCACAAGCGTGGGGCACGAGGAATTCAATCCGGACAAATTGCGCTATCACAAGATCATCATCATGACCGATGCCGATGTGGACGGCGCGCATATCCGCACCTTGCTGCTGACCTTCTTCTATCGCCAGATGCCGGCACTCATCGAACGCGGACATTTGTTCATCGCGCAGCCGCCGCTTTACAAGGCGACGCGTGGGCGTTCCGAACGCTATCTCAAGGACGAACGCGAGCTTGAGAATCATCTCATAGCCGAAGGCGCGTCCGGCGGCGCGTTCACGCTTCACACCGGAGAACGGTTGACGGGCAGCGATCTTGACGCGGCCATCGATCGCGCGCGCAGTGCCGTGGCAGCACTCGAAGGCTTTCCCCTGCACTATCCGCGCTTCGTGCTGGAGCAGGCCGCGATTGCGGGCGCGCTCAATCCCGAAATCCTGGCGGATGCCACCAAGGCCGCCGATACGGCGGGTTACATCGCGCGCAGGCTCGACCAATTGTCCGATGAGACCGAACGCGGCTGGCACGGCGAGCCGACGCCCGATGGCGGCCTCAAATTCTGGCGCGAGGTGCGCGGCGTGCGCGAAGCCGTCGCCATCGACGGTGCGCTCATCGCTAGTTCCGATGCCCGCCGCCTCGACCGCATGGCCGATCAGCTGCAGACGACTTATCTCAAGGCCGGGACGATCGAGCGCAAGGACGACAAACGTGAAATCCGCGCACCGAGCCAATTGCTCGAAACCATCATGGAATGGGGCCGCAAGGGTCTGACGCTGCAACGCTACAAAGGCCTTGGCGAAATGAACGCGAACCAATTGTGGGAAACCACATTGGACGAGAACGCGCGCACGCTGCTCTCCGTGAAGGTCGAACACGCGGATGAGGCCGACGCGTTATTCTCCAAACTGATGGGAGACGTCGTCGAACCGCGCCGCGAATTCATTCAGGACAATGCGCTGAACGCGGATTTGGATGTGTAATGGCTGACCAGCCGAAAATCTTCAATCGTGAAACGCTCGAACAAGCGTTTCACAGACTTGGGGAATTGGCTGCAGCTGCGAACAAAATTATCGATATTTCGGTTTACGGCGGATCGGCGTTGGTGCTCACCACCGATTTTCGCGTCGGCACGCAAGATGTGGACGCCGTGTTTGAAGCCGATCGTTCATTCGTGCGTCACGCTGCCGAAATAGTTGCAGCAGAATTCGGCTGGAGCACTGACTGGATAAACGATGGCGTGAAAGGCTTTTTGAGTGCGCAAGATTCGTCGCCATCCGCCAAAACGCTATTCCATAGCTATCCGTCAGAGACAGGGCCTGGATTGCGGGTTTTTGTTGCCTCGCCGTCCTATCTGTTTGCTATGAAATGCTTGGCCATGCGTGCCGGAGGTGTCGAGCAAAGCGAGGACATCAACGATATAAGGAAACTGGGCTCCATACTTGCCATTGCCAATGCTGCTGAAGCAATTTCGATCGTAACGCGCTATTATCCTGCCGGAAAATTGCCGCCGAAAACACGCTTCGGTCTGGAAGAAATCTTTGGCGGCGACAAGGATGTGCAATGATCGAGACCTTTCAAAATCGTCCTGGAACGATTGCCGAGATCGCGCAATGGGCAAAGACACACTCGCAACGCTTCGATGCCTCTGTGCGTGAGTTCCTCGATCAATGGCAAAGCATGCCTCAGATCATGCGCGCTGCGGCAATTGCTCAGGAGCCTGCTTCCATAGGCGTCATTCAAGATGCTTACCTGGCAGGATTGGCTGAACATTTGGCCTTGAGCGACCACATGGAAGTTCCGGAATGGGTTCAAGAATCGGACCGGTTCCTTGACGTTCCATTCTTCGCGGGCGGCCTCGAATCGCTAAAGGCAATTCTGCTTGTTGAAAGTCCGCTGGCATTCAGGCGAAGGTTGATTTTCATTAGCGCTGACGCTCTTTCACGCCCTCTGCGGAAGTTTAATGCATCTAATGCGGCGATCAACGCATAGAAGTGCTTTTTACGTCCGCGACTTCCTCTTCCGCATCGCAAGTGTGCGTAGGCGCAGCGCACTGAGCTTGATGAATCCTGCCGCGTCTTTCTGGTCGTAAGCGCCGCGGTCGTCCTCGAAGGTCACGAGGTCTTGGCTGTAGAGCGAATGCGGCGAAGAGCGCCCTGTCACGATCACATTGCCTTTGTAGAGCTTGAGTTTCACCGTACCGCTGACGAACTCCTGCGATTTGTCGATGGCTGCCTGAAGCATTTCGCGTTCGGGCGAGAACCAGAAACCGTTATAGATCAGCTCGGCATAGCGCGGCATCAACTCGTCTTTGAGGTGCGCCGCGCCGCGGTCGAGCGTGATCGATTCCATCGCGCGATGCGCCGCGAGCAAAATCGTGCCGCCGGGCGTTTCATAAACGCCGCGCGACTTCATGCCGACGAAACGGTTCTCGACGAGATCGATGCGGCCGATGCCGTTGGCGCGACCTAATTCGTTCAACTGCGCGAGTAGGGATGCGGGCGAAAGCATCATACCGTCCACCGAAACCGCATCGCCACGTTCAAAACCGACTTCTATATAAGTCGGCGTATCAGGCGCATCTTCGGGCGCAAGCGTGCGCTGATAGACGATGTTTTCCGGTTCAACCGCCGGGTCTTCGAGGAGTTTCCCTTCCGACGACGAATGCAGCAGATTTGCATCCACGGAAAACGGCGCTTCGCCGCGTTTGTCGCGCGGGATCGGGATCTGATGCGCCTCGGCGAATTCGATGAGCTTGGTGCGGCTGGCGAGCGACCATTCCCGCCATGGCGCGATGACGCGGATGTCCGGCTTCAGCGCATAATAGCCAAGCTCGAAACGCACCTGATCGTTGCCCTTGCCCGTTGCGCCATGCGCCACGGCATCGGCGCCGACCTTCTCCGCGATCTCGATCTGCTTCTTCGCGATGAGCGGGCGCGCGATGGATGTGCCCAGCAGATACACGCCTTCATACAGCGCATTGGCGCGGAACATGGGAAAAACATAATCGCGGACGAATTCCTCGCGCAGATCCTCGACGAAGATGTTCTCTTTCTTGATGCCGAGCAGCTCCGCCTTCGCGCGCGCGGGCGCAAGCTCCTCGCCCTGCCCCAGATCGGCCGTGAAGGTGACGACCTCCGCGCCATACTCCGTCTGCAGCCATTTGAGGATGACCGACGTATCGAGGCCGCCCGAATAGGCCAGCACCACTTTTTTCACGCGATCCTTCGTCACGACCCACTCCCGCGAAACGCTGGCGGACTATAGGATAGCGGCGGCAATGGCAAGCGGGGCGGGAATGATCGAGTTCTGGTACGAGTTTGCGAGCACCTATTCCTATCCGGCGGCGATGCGCGTGGAGCGGCTCGCGAAAGCGGCGGGCGTGGAATTGCGCTGGAAGCCGTTCCTGCTGGGGCCGATCTTCGGCGCGCAAGGCTGGAACGACTCGCCCTTCAACATCTACGCGGCCAAGGGCCGCTATATGTGGAAAGACCTGACACGCATCTGCGCGGCGGAGGACATTCCGCTCGAGAAGCCGTTCAAATTTCCGCAGAACGGATTGAAGGCCGCGCGCCTTGCGCTTGTGGCGGGCGAGCGCATCGGCGATTTCACACGCGCGGTCTATACGGCCAATTTCGCGGAACAAAAGGACATCGCCGACGAGGCGACGCTGACGGATATCGTCACGAAGCTCGGCATGGATGCGGAGGCGACATTCGAAGCAGCGAATACGCCTGAAAACAAGGCTGCGCTGAAAGCTCAAACTGATGAAGCGATCAAGCGGGATATTTTCGGCGCACCATGGTTCTTTGTGGGCGATGAGCCCTTCTGGGGAAACGACCGCCTCGAAGACGCAATCAAATGGGCGAAGAAATAGTCAGCTCGGCATCCGCGCGAGTTCGGCGGAGCGCATTTCGGCCATGCGTTCGCTCGCACGTTGTTTGACGCTTTCGCTTTTGAGTTGGCCGCAGGCCGCCATGATGTCCCGTCCGCGCGGCGTGCGTACGGGCGAGGCATAGCCCGCGCGGTTGAGAACTTCCGCGAATTTCTCGATCTGCTCCCAATCCGAACATTCGTATGGCGCACCGGGCCACGGATTGAACGGAATGAGATTGATCTTGGCCGGAATGCCGCGCATGAGGCGCACAAGTTCGCGCGCATCCGCCAGACTGTCGTTCACGCCCTTCAGCATCACATATTCGAACGTCACGCGACGCGCATTCGACAGACCCGGATAGGCGCGCACGGCGGCGAGCAATTCGGCGATGGGATATTTCTTATTGAGCGGCACGATCACGTCGCGGATCTCGTCACGCACGGCATGCAGTGAAATCGCAAGTGCCGAACCGATCTCCGCGCCCGCCCGCGCGATCATCGGCACGACGCCCGCCGTTGAAAGCGTGATGCGGCGTTTGGAGAGCGAAAGCGCCTCGCCATCGGCCACAATCGCGATCGCAGCCTTCACATTCTCGAAATTATAAAGCGGCTCGCCCATGCCCATCATCACGACATTGGTAAGCCGCCTGCCATCAGCGGTTGATGGCCAATCGCCGAGCGCATCGCGCGCCACCATCGCCTGCCCCACGATCTCGCCGGGCGAAAGATTGCGCACGAGTTTCTGCGTACCTGTATGACAGAAGCGGCATGTCAGCGTGCAGCCGACCTGGCTCGAAACGCATAGCGTGCCCCTGCCCGGTTCCGGAATGAACACGGTTTCGAATTCCACGCCGGGTCCTGCACGCAACAGCCATTTGCGCGTGCCGTCCGTCGAAATCTGTTCTTCGATCACTTCAGGCCGCGCGAGCGTGAAACGCCGCTCCATGAGCGCGCGGAAATCCTTGGCAAGATTCGTCATCGCGCCGAATTCGCGCGCGCCATGCACATAAATCCAATTCCACAATTGACGCACGCGCATGAGTGCGGATTTGGGCTCGACGCCCGCCGCGATCAGAGCATCCCGCAATGCCTCCGGGCCGAGCCCGATAAGGTTGATGCGGTCCGCTACTTCTTCTTGCATTCGGCCTGGACTTTCTTGAGCGCGTCGGCAAAGCCCGTCAGCGAATAGACATCGCGCGTCTCGACGCCCGCGGCAGATGTGCCCGTCACGATGGCATCGTCAGCGGTTTTCATCTCGTCCACCACGCGCGGCTCATCCGCCGTGTCCTTTGCCCAGGCATTGCCGCCGCCTTCATTGCGCGTGAAGAATTTGAATTTGTCGGAGCCGACATCGACCGTGACCGTGCTGCCGGTCTTGTAATTGTAGCCAGGCACGATGGAGGGCTGACCGGGATTGCCCTTGGACGGCCAGTCGGTCACGAGGAAGAAGATCGGATCGCGCCTGATGACCGGTGCACTCGACTGGGGCTGGCCCTGCGCATAGCAGGTCTTGCTATGGCCCTTGCCCATCGAATAGGCGGCCCATTTGCCATATACGCCCATAAGCACGGGGGCATCGGCGGCAAAACTGGGCACAGCGACAAGCGCGGCACCGGCAAGAGCGGCGGCAAGGACGGCATTGGCTTTGTTCATAGCGTTCCCTCTGACTCGTTCGCGGCCATTCGGCCTCTGAATTTCGGCCCTAATATGGTGGCGTGCGGCCCAAGAAGAAAGGGCCGTCACGCCGCGCCTTGGGCCACGCGCGCGATTTCCTCCTCGACAAGGCCGAGCCGGTCCTTGCCGAAGAATATCTCCCCGCCCACGAAGAAGGTGGGGATGCCGAAAGCGCCGCGGGCCACAGCCTGCTCGGTATTGTCCATGAGGCGCTTCTTCACCTCCGGCGATTGACTGAGTTCCAGAAGGCGGTCGGCAGGCAAACCTGCTTCCGCGAGCGCGGCGCGGAAGGTTTCCGGATCGTCCATCTTGCGTGGCTCTTCCCACATGAAATGGAACCCGGCTTCGACGTAAGAAGGCAGAATGCCTTCCAGTTCCGCCGCGACCGCGCCGCGCATGAGCGCCAGCGTGTTGATGGGGAAATGCGGATTGAATTTGTATTTCACGATGTTGTGACGGCGGATGAAACGCTGCGTCTCCAGCATCTCATAAGGCAGCTTGTTCTTGACCGGGCCGAACGCGACCATGGGCGAGGCATTGTTCGTGAGCTTGAAAATGCCGCCGAGCAGCACGGGCACATAGGCGAATTTCACGCCTGTGCGCGCTTCGATCTCCGGAATCACCTGATGCGCGAGATAGGCATTCGGGCTTCCGAAATCGAACAGGAATTCGACGCGCGGCTTCACCAGGTTTCTCCATACGGTCTGAGATCGAGTTCGAAGGTCCAGCCATCGCGCGTTTGCGTGTGCAGCGCCCAATAGGCGTTCGCGACGGATTCCGGATTCATCAATTGATCGGGTTTGAGGTTCGCAAGTGCGGCCTCGCCCGCACGCTCTTTGATGCGCTCGCGCACGAACGCCGTATCCACGCCCGCATCGATGATGAGATGCGCGACATGGATGTTCTTCGGCCCCAATTCGCGCGCCATGCTTTGGGCCACGGCGCGCAGGCCGAATTTCGCGCTCGCGAATGCCGCATAACCGACGCCGCCGCGCAGGCTCGCCGTCGCGCCCGTAAATAGGATCGTGCCCTTGCCGTGCGGCAGCATGAGGCGCGCAGCTTCGCGGCCCGTAAGGAAACCGCCATAGCACGCCATTTCCCAGACTTTGCGGAAGACACGCTCGGTCGTTTCAAGGATCGGGAAATACACATTCGCGCCGGGATTGAAGATGCACACTTCAAGCGGCGCCGTGGCGTCGGCTTCGTTGAGGAACGCCGTGATGTCTTCCTCTTTGCGCGCATCGAGACCGCGCGCGACGCATTTGCCGCCCGTGGATTCGATGGCTTCTTTTAACGGCGCGAGTTTCTCCGCCGCACGGCGTCCCGCGAAGATCGTATAGCCTTCGGCAGCGAAGCGTTTGGCGATGGCCGAACCGATGAAATCGCCCGCACCGATGATGGCGGCAGTGGCATTGCGGGGTTGCATGGAGGCCTCCTATTCGCGCAGGCCATAGCCTATCGAATAAAGCCTGAGCACGATAGCGAACATCACGGCGGCAAGCGCCACAGTTAGCCCCGCGCCCAGCCATAGGGGTGCTTCCGAAAACCCGATCATCGAATGGCGCAAGCCATTGATGAAATAGAAGAACGGATTGGCATAGGCCATCCAGCGCAGCCATGGCGGAAGCATATTGATCGTGTTGAATACACCGCCCACGAAAGAGAGCGGCGTGATGAAGAACACGTTCAGCACCTGCAACTGCTCGAAATTATTCGCCCATAGCGCGATGACATTGCCCAACAGCCCGAACACCGCCGACACGACGACAATCCAGAACAGGAATTCCGCGATATTGCTGACATGCGTGACGCCGAAACACGCCGCGATGATGAGAATGCCCAACGCCGTGACGATGGATCGCCCGATAACGACGACAAGCGTGCCTATGATCATCTCCGCATAGGAGAGCGGCGAAACGAGCGTTTCTTCGACATAGCGCAGAAAGCGGGAGAAATAAATCTGCGACGAGGATTGCAGGAACGCGGCATTGACGATGTTCAGCATCAAAATGCCGGGCAGCACGAATTCGAGATAGTGGTGGCCGCCGATGAGCGCGATGCGCTTGCCCACGACGAAGCCGAAAATGAAGATGAACAGCAGCGCCGAAATCCACGGCGCCAAGAACGCCTGGATCGGCACGCGCATAAGGCGCGCTTCCTCACGGCGAATGATCGTCCAAAGGCCTATCCAGTTGAGATTCATCGGCCGGCCCCTGCGGCCGCGATGTGATCGGGCACGGCACCCGTTGCCCTCAGATATGCGCGCTCCAACCCACCTGGTTCGGTGAAGAATTCATTCTTCGGGCCGTTCTGCACGATGCGCCCTTTCGCAACGATGGCGATGGTGCGGCACAGCCGTTCAATCTCCTCCAGATAATGCGAGGTGAGCAGGATCGTCTTGCCGTCGCGATTTAGTTCCTGAAGATAGCGCCAAAGATCCATGCGCAATTCCACATCGACGCCCGCCGTCGGCTCATCGAGGATCAAAAGCTTCGGATCGTGTACAAGCGCGCGCGCGAGCACGACACGCCGCTTCAACCCGCCGGACAATTCGCGGAACGGTTTGGATGCATGCGATACGAGATCGAATTTCTCGATGAGCATTTCCGTGCGCGCACGCCGCGCCGCCGCCGTCAAGCCGAAATAGCCCGCCATCCAGTCGAGGATCTGACGGCATGTCGCAAAAGAATCGACGTTGAATTCTTGCGGACTGAGGCCGATCTGCCGCCGCGCCTCGCGATATTCCTTCACGGCATCGATACCGAATATTTTGATCGTGCCCGAGGTCACGGTTGCGATGCCCGTCACGCAATGGATCGTCGTGGATTTGCCTGCGCCGTTCGGCCCCAGAAAACCGAAAAAATCGCCCGGTGCGATCTCCATGGAGAGATCGTCCACCGCTACGGTGCCGCTTTTGTAGACCTTGCGGAGATGGGAAATCGAAAGAGCCGCTACCATCGAACCTTGAGCTTGAAATGCACGAGTCGTTTTATTGTATATTGTGCGGCCGAGGCCGCCAAACAAGTAGCGATGGCAAAAACATCCGCCAAACCGCCCATTTTGCCCGATTTGTTAATACCCGGACTATCCTTGGTGTTTTGCGGAACCGCGCCGGGGCGCATGTCGGCTGCGCAAAAGGCCTATTACGCCCACCCGCAGAACAAATTCTGGCGCGTGTTGCATGAGGCGGGTTTCACGCCGCGCCTGTTCGCGGCATCCGAATATGCGTTGTTGCCGGAACATGGCATCGGCCTCACCGACATCGCTAAATATGTGTCGGGCAATGATAATCAATTGCCGCCGCAAAGCCTCGGCCGCGATGCGGCAGATGCGTTGCGTGCGCGGATTGAAAAGCACGCGCCGAAGCGGCTTGCGTTCACGAGCCTGACGGGCGGACGCCGCGTGATGGGCACGAAAGCCGAGTTCGGTTTGCAAAAGGGAAAGATCGGCGACACCGAAGTGTGGATTTTGCCCTCGCCTTCGCCCGCAGCACACTGGAATTGGGATTCGCAACTCTGGCATGCGTTGGCTGCAAAGGTCCGCAAGCGGTGATTTATGTCGGCACGGCGGGTTGGGCGATCCCGCGCGAGAGCAAGCCGCTGTTCGATTCCGGCGACAGTCAGTTGCAGATCTATGCAACGCGCTTCAATGCGGTGGAGATCAATTCGTCTTTCTATCGGCCGCATCGGCCGGGCACTTATGCGCGATGGGCCGCAAGCGTGCCGGAACATTTCCGTTTCGCCGTGAAGATGCCGCGCAGCATCACGCATGAACGTCGATTGAAAGAGACGGATGAATTGCTCGATACGTTTCTCGCGCAGTCGCGTGCACTTGGCGACAGACTCGGCCCGATCCTCATCCAGCTTCCGCCGAGCTTGAAATTCGATGTGCGGGTGGCGTGCAAATTCTTCGATGGATTGCGCGACCGATTCAAAGGCGATGTAGTTTGCGAGCCGCGTCATGCGAGCTGGTTCACGGCCGAAGCCAACGCGATGCTGAACGATTTCCACATCGCGCGCGTGGCTGCCGATCCGGCATCTGTCGCGGGTGCCAGCGAGCCGGGCGGCTGGCACGGCGTCATTTATTTCCGCCTGCACGGTTCGCCGCGCATTTATTATTCGAATTATGACGACGAAAAGCTTGAAATGCTTGCCGTGCGGCTCAGGAAAGCCGCGAAAACCGACATTTCCGTCTGGTGCATCTTCGACAACACGGCTGAAGGCGCCGCCACGCGCAACGCGCTTGCGCTGAATGAACGGCTTGCTTGACGCGGGCTTGGTTCCGGCGCGAAAAAGGGCGGCGGAATTTGGACTTTTCCCATGAAAATCGACCGGATGCTTCTCGAAACTGCGCTCAACGAGGCACATTTGCCCGCGCTTTTGATGAGCGTCGTGCATATGACGGGCGATGCGCGCGTGCTGACGCCCGACCTGAAACCGATGTACGATTTCTTCAGCGACAGCCGCACGGGCGGACTGAGCGAGGAAAAACAGGAAAAGATCAAAAACCTCGCGCGCGCGGCAATTCTCGATCATTTCGAAAACGGCAAACCTTTGCCGCCACCGCCCTCACCTGAAACGATCCGCAAGATGATGGATTTCGTCGTCGGCGCGGAAATCCCGGCGCATTATGTGCCTTTCCTTATGGAGGAATTGGGGCTTGACGGCGCGGATGCGAAACGCCCCGCCTGGGATACGCCTGCGCTGAAAGCGGCGAGTGCGAAGATGCGCGTCGTCATTGTCGGTGCGGGCATGTCGGGATTGCTTGCCGCGATCAGATTTGCGCAGGCTGGCATCGCATTCGAGATCGTGGAAAAGAACGCCGATGTCGGCGGCACATGGTTGGAGAACACCTATCCCGGCTGCCGCGTCGATACACAGAACCATCTTTACTCCTATTCCTTCGAACCCAATCACGGCTGGCCGCAGCATTTCTCGACGCAAGATGTGCTGCTGGATTATTTCCGCAATTGCGCCGATCGTTACGACCTGCGCAAGCACATCCGTTTCGAAACACGAGTGGAAGAAGCGCGCTTCGATGAAACACGCAACATATGGAACATCCGTATACGGAATAAGGACGGCAAAGAAGAAACGCTTGAAGCCAACGCGGTCATCAGCGCAGTAGGCCAGCTCAATCAACCGAAATTGCCGGATATCGAAGGCCGGGATTCTTTTGCGGGGCCTGCGTTTCACTCCGCGCAATGGCAGCATGACGTCGATCTCAAGGGCAAGCGTGTCGCTGTGATCGGCACAGGCGCGAGCGCGTTCCAGTTCGTGCCGGAGATCGCGAAGCAAGCCAAAGAACTGCTTGTGTTTCAGCGCAGCGCGCCATGGCTCGCGCCGACGCCCGATTATCATTTCGATGTCGGCGTCGGAAAGAAATGGCTGCTCGAACACGTGCCGTTCTACGACAAATGGTATCGCTTCTTCCTGTTCTGGATCATGACGGATGGTTTGTATGAGGCTGTAAAGGCCGATCCGGAATGGCCGGGGCCAGAGACCGCCGTAAGCCCTGCAAACGCGATGATCCGCGAAATGCTCATCGTCAAATTGCGCGAGCAGACGGACGATCCGCTGCTCAGCGAGATCGTGCCGCCCTATCCGCTAGGCGGCAAACGTGCGCTGCGCGACAATGGCGTGTGGATCGCGGCGCTGAAACGCGACAATGTGAAACTCATCACCGAAGGCATCGAGAAGATCACACCGAATGGCGTCGTTACAAAAGATGGCGTCGAGCATGCAGTCGATGCGGTCATCTACGGCACCGGCTTCCACGCGAGCCGTTTTCTTTCGACGTTCAAGATCTATGGCCGCGGCGGCGTTGAGCTGCATGACAAATGGGCCGGTGATGCGCGCGCCTATCTCGGCATGACGGTGCCGGGCTTTCCGAATTTCTTCTGTCTCTACGGGCCGAATACGAACATCGTCGTCAATGGAAGCATCGTGTTCTTCTCCGAATGCAGTGTGCGTTACATTATCGGTTGCCTGAAGCTGCTCGCTGAAACCGGCGCCGCCGCGCTCGAACCCAAAATCGATGTGCATGACGCATTCAACGAAAAGGTCGATGCGCAGAACCGCATGATGGCGTGGGGCGTGAAGCAGGTTTCGAGCTGGTACAAGAACGAAAAAGGCCGCGTGAGTCAGAACTGGCCCTTCCCGCTTGTCGATTATTGGAGCGCGACGCTCGCGCCCAACCCATCGGATTTCATCTTCATCGAGAGGCGCAAGGCAGCATGAGTACGAAACTGGACAATAAAGTTATCATCATCACCGGCGGTTTCGGCGCGCTCGGATCCGCGGCTGCGCGGCAAGCCGCGAAAGCGGGCGCAAAGGTCGCCGCCGTGGACATTGCCCCCTCCCCGCGCGAAGGAACGTTTGGGCCGGAGATCCTCGCTATCGGCGGCTGCGATCTGACGAATTTCGAAAACGTCTCCGCCGCGTTCACGAAGATCGCGGACAAGCTCGGCCGTATCGATGCGCTGCTCAATATCGCGGGCGGTTTTCGTTGGGAGAAGCTGGGCGATGGTTCTCTTGAAGCGTGGGACAAGATGTATGCGATGAATCTGCGCTCGGCGGCCACTGCATCGAAGGCCGTGCTTGCCGTGATGACCACGCCCGGCGGCTCGATTGTGAATGTCTCCGCGGGCGCAGCATTGAAAGCAGGCACGGGCATGGGCGCCTATGCGGCGTCGAAGCTCGGCGTCATTGCGCTCACCGAAAGCCTCGCAGAGGAATTGAAGGACACAGGCATCCGTGTGAACGCCGTATTGCCTAGCACCGTCGATACGCCGGTCAATCGCAAAGATATGCCCAATGCGGATTTCAGCCGCTGGGTCGCGCCCGACGCGCTCGCCGATGCGATGCTGTTCCTGGCATCCGACGCCGCGCGCGCCGTCACGGGGGCCAAGCTTGCGGTCTCCGGCCGCGTTTGAGATATGATCCGCATACGCAACTAGAGGAAAACATGTCGGCTATCGTTTATCGCAAGGCGTGGAAACTGAAAGACCCCGAGATCGAGCGTGATGCGCTGGAATTCTGGGGCAAGCTCAAGGTCATTTCGGAGGAAGCCGCCCACCAGCGCGTGCCCGAGCTGGTCGCGGGCGCCTATCAGGACGACAAGATGGTGGCGGTGGCCACGGCCTCGATCTCCTATCTGCCCAATCTGCGTGCGAAATTCGCGATGTTCCGCTGCGCCGTGGCTCCCGATACGCGCAAGGCAGGCCTGTGCGCGAATATCAGCTGCTATTCGCGCGATGTGATCGAGGATTGGTCGCTCGCCAATCCCTACGAACAGGTGATGGGCCTGGCCGCCACGGTCCAGGCCCCAGAACTCATGATGAAGCAACGCGAGCCGCTGTGGACGGAAAATGGCCTGACGCTGGTCGGCTTCACCCCGCGCGGCCAGCAATTGCGGGCCGTCTGGTTCCGCCATGCCGTTATAGAATAAGGCTTTTTTGCCTTCGCTCACTCCGCACTAACTTTTTTCGGCTAAAGACCCTTGAAAGCCCGGGGGTCGGGTGCCATCTTAATGACAACGATGTCAGGAGTGAATCGGGTGACACAGCTCGACCGTACTCTGGAAATGCCGCTGGCGAAGACCCAGTCCAATTTAGGCATCCAGCCGTTGCGCGCGCTGAAAGCGCTGCGCAAGCTCATCAACAACAAGGAAGACACCGCTCAGGTGTTCGAGATCATGCGCGCCCTTTCGGGCCGCGCCACGCCGCGCGGCTATCGCCGCATGCTCGAAACGCCGGAAGGCGGCAAGCAGGCCTATTTGCGTGTGGAGCTTGCCGACAAGCTTCAGGACCGCGAATGGCTTGCGCAATTCGCGCCGGGCACCGTGGGTGCTGCCTATCGCGCCTTCATCGCGCCACGCGATCTTTCAGCCTATGGCCTTGCGGAGGAAAGCCGCAAAATGCCGGATGCGAACATCGACGCGGCACATCCTATCGCATGGTACGCGCGCCGCCTGCGCGATGTGCATGACGTGTGGCATGTGCTGACGGGCTACAACACCGACGCGCTCGGCGAAGCGTGTGTCGTGGCGTTCTCCTATGCGCAGACGGGCAATTTCGGTTTCGGTTTCATCGCGCTTGCGGGCGCGCATCAGTTCGAGAAACTGAAACGCGGCTATCCTTATTTCAAGGCGATCCTGCAAGGCTATCGCCGCGGCAAAGCCGCGAAATGGCTGCCCGCCGAGGATTACGAAAAGCTTTTCGCCGAACCGCTCGAAGCCGCGCGCAAGCGTTTGGGCATCACGCCCGCGCCGATCTACGACGCGATCCCGCAAGCAGACCGCGAGCCGCCCTTCGCACTCGCCGCGATGTAACGGGATGTAAAAAGAAAAGGCGCCGGTTTCCCGGCGCCTTTTTCATTTGCGGTTCGCCCGATCAGAACTTCGCGCCGATCCTGATGCCATATGTACGCGGATCGCCGAGGAACGCGTTGGTGTAGAGACCCGACGTCGCGCTCGTCAGATATTCGCCTGTGATGTAGGTCGAATTGAACGCGTTCTTGATGAAGCCCTGCACATACCACTTATCTTCAGGCGCGCTGAGCGTGATCTGTGCGTTCGTGACTTCATAGGCTTTCAGCGCATCGGGCGCATCGTTGAAGACGCTGGCCCAGCTGCGATCCTGCCAATAGAAATCCGCGCGCGGGATCAGGCTGTAACCGCCGTCAAGCTTGAACGTGTATTGCGCACCGACGCTGATCGTGATGGGCGGCGTGTTCTGCAGATGATTGCCGCCGAGATTGACGGTCGCGCCGCCGGATTGATCACCGGATCCCACGCGCGGATCGGTGCGGGAGTAACCAGCGGCATTCAATGCGGCGTCCGGAATGCCGCCCTGATTGGCGGGCAGGCACGTGCCGTAGTTTGTGAGCGCTACGCCATGCCCTGCAAGCGCTTGCGAACCACCCGGCGGATCCAGATACGGATTGTTGGCGTGACCGCCGACAATGAAATCGAGAACAGGATTGTCGGCTGGCGCCACAGTCGTACCCGGAAGCATATAAAGCACGCAATTCTCACCGTCGGACGGCGCAAGCGTATCGTCCTTGACGAGCACAACATCCGAGCGGCCCGCAGTCGGATTGCGCGGATCGACGAGATTGACGTTCTTGCCGATCTGGGAATCCACCGTGCCGAAGTTCAAATTGAACTGCCAATTGTCATCCGGCGCATAGAAGAATTCGCCTTCCACGCCCCACAGATGCGCATCGATATTCTGGTTGACCGATGTGTTGTCGATGATCGATGAGACTTGCAGACCTTCGTAATTATAGTACCAGGCAGCAAGATTGGCCTGCAGCGTGCCATCGGCGAGAAGATTTTTAGTTCCCGCTTCGAAAGCATCAATTCCTTCCGGACCGTAGGAATTGGGAACGCCGATGCCCTCTTCCACGCCGGGATTGAAACCGCCCGCTTTGTAACCGCGCGCGTAAGACGCATAGACCAAGGTCTGGTTCGTGAAGTCGAGCTTAGGCGTCCAATCGACGACGGCGCGGCCCGTATATTTGTCGAACGTCTCTTTTTCGACCGCGAATGCGTCGCAAGGGCCAAAGCAGGTTTCGGAGCCGATCGGCGTTCCGTCCGGATTGTCCGGTAGGCCATTCGACGGATCGAAATCCTTTTGATGCTGCGCCGCGAGTGCCGCCATTGCCGCTTCTTCGTTGGTGGTGCCGATCGGTACGAGACCGCTGAAGAGTTCGATGCGATCCATTTCGGACTTCACATCGTCCGTGAAGCGCAGACCGGCCGTGAATTTCAGCGTGTCTGGAATGGCGTCGTAATAGGCTTCGCCGAAGACCGATTTCGACTCCAGATCGATGTTATCGCCCACATTGTGATAGTAGCTGGATGCGGAGATGCAACCATTGTCGCAAAGGCCCGTCGGCAGCGGAATACCACCTTGTCCCACACCCAAACCGCCGAAGATCGAACCGAGCACTATGGCCGGATAATCAAGCGTCGACGCGTTGACGAAGTAGTCCGTATAACCTTGCGTTTTCAGATAATAACCCGCGAGCAGGAAATTCACCGGCCCCTGGAAGCTCGTGTTCAGGCGCAATTCCGCGGAGTACTGCTTGCTATAGGCATCCGATTGATCATAGGCCGTCGCATTCGGCGTATAGAATGCAATGTCTCCGCCCGTGAGACCGAGATTCTTCGTTCCCGAGACCGGCAATTCGCCCGGATGCGCGGTGAAGTAAGGTGCAAAATTGGCGTAGTAAGCGGGATTGAATCCGGGTCCAAGCACAGGAATGCCGCCTGATAACACATACGCAAGATTGCCTTCGGCACTGGCAAGCGCGGTTTGATCGATAGGCAGCGCAGGTACGTTATTGTAGCTCTCCTGCGACCAGGTCGAATGATCTTCATAGCCGCCGACAAAGGTCACTGTGAGATCGGGATTGATATTTTGCTTCGCATTCAGCGCAACGAAGTTCTCGCTTGCCCTGTAGAGCGGTGCGAAATCTGTGTTGATCTGGCGAAGGCTCGCAGGATCGACATCGCCGGCAGGCAGTACCGGCGTCTGGCGAAGATCAAGAAAACCGAAATTGGCAAATTCGCCCGCGAGCAGCGGATTGATAGAGGCGCCCAGGCTTTCCATCGCCTGCACGCTCGAAGAAATATTGGACAGCGTTGCATTCGGATTGACCGGCTGCGTGCCCAGCGAATCCGGCAAGCAACCGAGCGTGCCGGTGGGATCGGTCGTGCAAAGCTGTTTCTGCGAGCGCATCTTGTTATCGCTCTCGCGCGAAGAGGACGCGACAAGATCGATCGTCGTGTCTTGCGTCGGCTGGAAGCGCACCGAACCGCGGACTGAATAGGTGTTCTCGTTGTCGTAGTGCTGACCATTATTGATGTTCAGCACAAAACCATCATGCTTGACCCAGTCGCCCGCCACGCGCACGCCCAGCATGTCGGTGACGATGGGAATGTTCACAGCGCCCTTCAACTCCGTCTGATTGTAATTGCCGTAGGTCGCCTCACCGTTGCCGCCGAACTGATCGAGATCGGGTTTCGCCGTGATGACATTGACCGTGCCGCCCGTGGCGCCGCGTCCATACAGCGTGCTCTGCGGACCGCGCAGCACTTCGATGCGGTCGAGGCCGTAGAAACTCGCTTCCGCAAGCGGCGGATTGGCGAGGTAGACATCATCCTCATGCACGGCGACGCCGGATTCCGCATCGCCCGCGATGGCCGCGATGCCGATGCCGCGTATCTGGAAATCCGCGCCCGTGAAATTCGTTTTCGTGTAGCTGACGTTCGGCGTGGAGAACACGAGATCCTTGAATTGCACGATCTGGTGTTCTTTCAAATCTTCCGCCGTGAACGCCGTCACCGCGATCGGAACAGTCTGGATGTTCTCCACTTTCTTCTGCGCGGTCACGACGACCGTTTCGATCTCCGCCGCAAAAGCGGGCGCACACAGCGCCGTTGAAATAAAAAGTCCCGCAACAAAATGCGCCGCATTACGCGGAAGATGAGCGTTCATATGTCGACTCCCCTAGGTAATGCCATTTTGTCGCATCTTAGGCGCTCAGCGCATCTCCACAACTGGCCTAAAGTCGAACGCCGAGCGACCGTGTGAAGAAAGCAACAGTGCCGATTCGCTTTGATTTACAAGGCATAACGATATTTTCATGCTGCGCGATGACGGGTGCGTCATGATCCAAAAGACAAAGCGTCAATTCCTTGAAACAACATTGCAACCGGAATGATTGCGCGGGTGCAATTCATGCTCGGACGGCTTGCGGAGCCGCAGTGACGCCGGCGCCTGGGGTGTCTTTCGTGTAGAGATTGCCCAGCGCCATGCGGATGAAATCCGGCCGGAATTGCGGCGTCAGCCCTTCGAATTTGCAGGCCGCCTTCACCTGATCGATGATGAATTTGGGCTGGAAACCGGCAAGTGGGAAATCATTCTTATCGCATAGTTCCGCAATGACGAAATCGATGACTTGATCGGTCGCTTCCATGCCGAGCGCCTGGGAGATCATGCGGAACATGCGTTTATATTCCGCGCGCGTCGGCGCACCGACTTCCAATTTATAGGGAATGCGGCGCAGGAAGGCCGGGTCCATAAGATCGCGCGGCGCAAGATTGGTGGAGAAGATCACAAGCTCGTCGAACGGCAGCGAGAAACTTTTGCCCGTGTGCAATTGCAGATAATCGACGCGGCTTTCGAGCGGCACGATCCAGCGATTGAGGAGTGCTTCGGGCGTGACAATCTGGCGGCCGAAATCGTCGATCGTGAAAATGCCGCCCAGCGCCTTCACATGCAGCGGGGCTTCGTAATATTTCGCGAGCGCGTTGAAGCTGAGATCGAGCATCTGAAGCGTAAGTTCGCCGCCCGTGACGATGTTGGGCCTGCGGCACGGCACCCAACGCTCATCGAAATCCTCGCGGCGCACAGAGCCTCTACTCGGATTTTCGAAATGGCTCGGCACCGGCTTGTGGATGCCCGGATCGAACACCTTGATGATCTG
>DATHQA010000407.1:0-3476 GCA_035483375.1 Rhizomicrobium sp.
CGCAGAAATGTCGTGCGCCAGGTAATGCCGGACACGTTGCCGTAGATCGGTTGGGGCATCTGATCCGAATAGAGCGTCAGCCAGTCGCCTAATGCGTAGGAGCCGTCGAAATTGATGGACAGGCCGCTGAACAGGTCCTGAATCACGGGCTGCAGCGCGATGCCCAGCACGAAGGCGGCCGCCCCCGATGCCGCCAGAATTCCCGTGAGCGTCAAACCGGCGTTAATCCGCAGTCCGATCGCCAGTGCTGACGCGAGGATCAGGATGGTAACGATGTCCTGTATCAGCGCGGGTGTTTCGCGATTGCGTTTGCGCTTGAGATAACCCGTCCAGTAGAAACGGCGGATCAATCGATCCAAAATGAAAGCGGCGGCAACGATGAGCGCGACCGCAAGACCGTTCAGAATTGGATCTGCATAGTTTGCGGGCAAATATCTCGCGATAGTTGGTCTCGCCCATAGGTTGACGACCAGCAGAAGCAACGCGACGATGATCGAGCGGGCCATCATTTTTCGTGCATCACCATCGATACGCCATGGGCGCCTTGCTTCAAGCGGCCCATATGCAGGGCAACGCAGGGATCGTCCGGCGCTTCTTTGGTCAGTTCGGCGAACAGGGTCATCGCGTCCGGCGAGTCGTGCTGGAGTTTGACGAACGCGGCGCAATAGCGTTCGAGAAAACCTTGTTCCAATTCGCCGTCCCGTAACGGCTCGAACACTTCAACGGGCTTGCCTTTTCCTTTCAACACAACCGACGCAATCGGCCGGAAGCGAACATCGTCGCACATCGCGCGTGTGGATTCGCTGACGCAAATGCGGGTGCCGAAATGCTTGTTGATCTGTTCCAGACGCGACGCGATATTCACCGCGTCGCCCTGTGCGGTATAGTTAAAGCGCGACAGCGAACCGAAATTCCCGATGACGGCCGGGCCCGTGTGAACGCCGATGCGCGTGGATCCGAACGGAATGTTTTTAGCGCGCTGTTGCGCGCTGAACGCCTCGCAGAATTCATCGATGTCCAAGGCGCAATGAACCGCATGGCTGGCGTGTTTCGGCAGATCGACGGGCGCGTTGAAGATGGCAAACACGGCATCACCGATGAATTTGTCCACCATGCCGTCATATTTGAGCACGATCCTTGTCACGCCTTCGAGATAGGCATTGATGAGCGGAGCAAGCTCTTGCGATTCCAAATTCTCCGACATGGCAGTGAAATTCGCGATGTCCGTGAAGATGTACGTCATTTCCCGCCGCTCGCCCTGCAGCGCCATCCGGTCGGGATCGGCGACAAGCTGTTCGACCACTTTGGGTGAAACATAACGCGAGAATGCGCCCTGGATGAAGACGCGTTGCCGCCGGGATTCCAGTCCCGTCAGCGAATCCATGGCCCAAAAGGCCAATGCCAGCGCGAGGCTGGGCGCAATGAGCCCGATCATGATGTCATCGTAGTAGAACAGCACCGCGCCTACGCCCCAGAGCCCCAGCAGGGCCGTCACGCCCAGCGCCATGCGCAACGGCAGTGCGCGTTGAGAGCGGCCGAGGAATGCGCCTAGCCCCGCGCATGCCAGCGTAATGAGAAAATCGATCCATCCCGCCACCATGGGCGGCTGGCGGTGATGGAGAAGCTGGGACAGCATATGCGCCTGGATCGTGACGCCGGGCAGCAGGCCTTCGCCATTGGCGAAGACGGTCGCGAACGGCGTGCGATGGCGATCCACGAGCGTCATGTCGGACCCGATCATGACGATCTTGTCCTTGAACCAAGCCGCCGGAAGAATGGGAGCCAGTTGCGCGGGCCATTCTTTGAATGTCGCGTCCAGCTTCGGCTCGCCCGGCCGCTTGAGCCATTGCGCGCGCCACACGATCGGTACCTGTTCGGCAGATGTCTTGACGCCAAGCTTCGCCGCCATCGCGCGCGGTACGCTCATCAGATAGTGACCGTTTTTTGCCACAGCGCCCGGAAAGACGAACCGCGCAACATCGAACTGATCTGTGCTGATATTCGCGTAACCGCGCAGGGACTGCGGCACATAGGAATCAAGAAACGCGCGCTGCTCATCGGTCACGACACTCGGAAAATCGGTATAGCTGACCACGAGCGGCACCTTGATCGCTGTCAGCGTTTTTTTCAGTTGCGCATCCTTCTCCGGCTCGGTCGGCTGATCGAGAAGATAATCGAGCACGATGCCGCGCACATGGCGGGCATCCAGCGTCGTCAGGAGATTGCTGAGGAATGCGCGGTCGAGCGGTGCACGATAGGGAAACAATTGTAACGTCTCTTCCGTCACACCGAGAATGACAATGTCGGGGTCTTGCGGTTGCAATGGCGTCAGCGACGCGACTTCCCAATCCTGCACGAAGCGGTCGGCATTCGTCAGCATCCAGAAATTGTTCAGCAAGAAGATCGCGATGAGCGCGGCACCAAGCGAAGCGAGAATGGGCGCGGCAAACAGCGTGAAATTGCGATTGCGCGCCAACCCCCTTGCGAACGCACGAACGCCGCCGGTCATTGCATATTGAGCAGCGCCTCGGCCTGCGCCTCGCATCCCTTTTCCGCCATCCACGCGGCGCGCATGGAATCGTTTGTCAGTACGGCGGGCAGGGTGTTGACGGTGACGGCGGATTCCGCGCCATCGATGGAGACAACATAGGTCGCACCGCCATGCACAGGCGCATCGGCGGACGCGGGCAGTTGGTCACTGCCCGCCGGCCAGTTCGCTTGCGCGCGCCAACTGCGATCATCCGGCATGACAGTGAAGGCGGCGGCTTTCGCAGAACTCGGCCGCCAGAAAACCACGGCGTCTCCATCCCGCAGGCAGACATTGCCGGTGTGTGTTGCATCGATCAGCCACGGTGCGGGCAGTTTGACGATTGTGGTGCCGCGCGTGGTGCCGACTTCCGATGTTCGTGCCTGACGTTGCGTGATGAGAGCGGACAAAGCGGTCTTGATATCCACACGTTCAATCTGATCCGTTGACGGCACTTTGTTATAGGGGCCATCCAATTTGAGCGTCGCGCCGGTTTCGGACAGCAGCGTCACGTGCTGGCCCTGTTTCAACACCAGCGGCTTGGTGTCATCCACCACCGCGCCGGGACGAAGCGCGATGGCGCGGGCTTCGATCACCACGAGCTGCGCGGCGCTGGCACTCGCGCATGACGCGAGCAGCGCGCCGACAGGAAGCATCCAACGAATGATCCTTGTGATGTTCATCATGGCCCTCCATCCGCGAGCCGCGAACCCGTGCCCGTCGCCGCACCATCGCCGATCAAAGTGAACGCGGCCCAATAGAACGGATGCGCCGTCGCAGGCGATGCGATGAGGGCAAGTTGCGATTGCCGCAACGCCTCTGCGAGACCAATCGTGCCGCCGCGTTTGTCTCCGGCAAACAAACCCGTCATCAATTTCTCTGTGGCGGTGGAGGGCACTTCCCAATGGCTTGCCAGCACGGCGCGCGCGCCCGCGTCGAAGAACGAGTC
>DATHQA010000408.1:0-3915 GCA_035483375.1 Rhizomicrobium sp.
TTGTTTCGCGTCGATGGGCCGGGCACCCTAGTCCGGCCCATTTTTATTAGGCCCGCGCCGTCAGGCGGGCGGGCGCGGTAGAAGCCGGCCGCCATGCGACTTGGCGATCTGCCGGGCGAGCATCACCTCCGGCCTGTCGAAGGTGAAGGCATGCAGGATGACATTGACGCTCTCGCCGTCATCGGAAAGCGGCAGGAATAACGCCTCAAACGCTTCGAACCCCGCAGCAATCGCATTGGCCTCGCCAAAGGCGCGGATGGCGATCCGGTCGCGCGCCACATTGCGCATGACGGCGCGCACGGCATTGAGCACGCCCCGGTCCCAATTCTGAAAGGCTTCGGTGAGCGTCTTGCCGGTCGCTTCGGTCAGGAAGTATTGAGTCACGAGCGTCCCGACGAGGCGGTAGCGAAATTCCTGCCCCCCGGCCAGCACATCGGCCATCACGACCCAGCCGAGATGTTTGCGTATCTCGGAGGGGCGGATGTCCCCGCGCGCAGGCATAGGCCGGTCGCCGCGCTTGTGCCGCCAATAATCGAGAAGGAAGGCGAGCGCAGGATGCTTGAGACGGGTCGGATTGGCCTCAGCGCCGACACCCGGCATGCGGTCGGACATCGGCACATCGACCTAGAGTTGCAAGTCGAAACTAGAATTTGCGGAGTTAACGCAGGGTTATCGGGCAGTGATCGCAGCCGTAGAGGTAATGCTGCGGCAATATCTTGATTAATATTAACTGCCGCAATGCGAGGTTTGGTGCGCCTATATTTGAATCCCCGCAATACTCGTATCTGCGCAATCCCCGATAGATAGGCTGTGATTAATGCTCGCATTAGGAGGGCAAGTGCACCAATAAAGTTTCACTATGCATCACTTAAGCGATACACGATTGCTTAATTCAAACTGCCTATATCGGCTAGTGAGCGGGTAGAGCCGAGGGGCCCGGATGTTGCGTTTGCGCCGGTATGGCTTGAATGGTCGATTGAACGGAAATCTGCGCCAATACGGAACGGCATTGGCGCTTGTCTGCATCGCGCAAATCGCGCGGGCGGATGATGTCGATCCGTTTGCCCTTTCGCCCGAACAGCTTTTCGATGCGACGGTCGTGTCGGTTTCCAAGACGGCGGAGAAATCGGGCGACGCGCCCGCCGCCGTGTTTGTGCTCTCAAGCGAAGATATTACGCGCTCCGGCGCAACGTCGATTCCGGAAGTGTTGCGGCTTGTCCCGGGCGTGGATGTGGCGCAGGGCGGCGCGGCTTCCTGGGCGGTGGGTGTGCGCGGCTTCAACGGCGTGCTGACCGACAAGCTGCTTGTGCTCATCGATGGGCGCGAGATTTACGATCCGCTGTTCTCCGGCGTTTATTGGGATGTGCAGGATCTGCCGCTGCAGGATATCGAACGCATCGAGGTGATCCGCGGACCGGGTGCTACGCTCTGGGGCGCCAATGCCGTCAACGGCGTCATCAACATCATCACGAAGAAAGCGTCGCAGACCAAAGGCGCATTGTTGAAGGTCACGGCAGGCAATCAGGACCGCGCAATCGTCACGGCGCGTTACGGCGGTGATATCGACGACAATATCCATATGCGCATTTACGCGAAATATCGCGACGAAGCGCCGAGCGAAACGCTTTCAGGCGCGAACGCCAACGACCAATGGACGGAATGGCGCGGCGGCTTCCGCGCCGACACCGATGTGGACAGCATCGGCGACACTTTCACGCTGCAGGGCGACGCCTATCACAGTGCGACGGGCCAATTGCGTACGGTGCCGCTGTTTGCGGCGCCTTTCAATGTCGTCGAGATGGAAGACATCACAGCCGATGGCGGCAATGTACTGGGCCGCTGGAACCGGGCGCTTGGCGACGATTCAAGCGTTACAGTGCAAACCTATGTTGATCTCACCGCGCGCGATCAACTGACGCTGAAGGATCACCGCACGACATTCGATTTCGATGCGCAATATGAATTGCCCGCGCTCGCATGGAACAAGTTCCTTGCGGGCATCCATTACCGCTACACGTCGGACAAGCTTGATTTCACGCCTGTCATTTTCGGCGCGAAGAACACCGACAGCGAACAAACCTATAGCGGCTTCGTGCAGGACAAGATCACGGTGATCCCCGACGATCTGTTTTTCACGTTAGGTTCCAAATTCGAGCACAATGATTTCACGGGCTTCGAATACCAGCCGAGCGGCCGCTTGCAATGGCTTATCGATGCCGACGACATGGCATGGGCGTCGGTTTCGCGCGCCGTGCGCACGCCGAGCGAAATCGAGCGCGATCTGACGGCGGTGACGGGGACGATTCCGCTTCCGACAGCCCTACCCCCGCCCTACAACATTCTCGCTGTCGCTGTGGAACTGACCCCGAACTCCGATTTCAAAAGCGAGGAACTTCTCGCTTATGAACTCGGCTATCGCCGGCAATGGTCATCCACCGTGCAAATGGATGTGACGGGTTTCTATAATGACTACAGCAGGCTTTCTACTTTAAGCCTGGAAGCCCCGATATTGGTGGTGTCGCTGCCTTCCATCTATTACATTCTGCCGATCACGAGCACCAATCTGACCACGGGCAAGACCTATGGCTTTGAAGGCGTGCTCAACTGGCGCGCCATGGACAACCTCAATCTGTCGGCGAGCTATAGCTATCTCCATATGCAACTCGACGGACCGCCAAGCACTGAGGCCATCGCCTCCGAGGCTGCCGTGGGCCAGTCGCCGCGGAACCAGTTCAATGTCCGCTCCCAATGGGACGTGACGGACACGATCGCTTTCGACACGACGGTCTATTATGTGGACGCCTTGCCGGGTTATGATGTGAGCGCCTATTGGCGGCTTGATGCACGGATCGGCTGGCGCGTGACGGACGAACTGCAACTGGATGTGGTTGGACAGAATCTCTCGGATGATTCGCACCGGGAGATCGGCAATCCGACGGATTCCAACGCCGTCGCGATCGGGCGTGGCGTCTATGGCAGACTCACGTGGCACACCTGAACAAGCCGGTGCGTGCGTTTCTCGCATTACTGTTTGCGATCGGGTTTAGCGTGTCTGCGCTTGCCGATGACAATGTGCAGCTTGTCGAGCAGGAGATCAAAGCGGGTCTGCTCTATAATTTCCTCAAATACACGCAATGGCCCGAAACGCACGCGCAAGGCGCGGGCAATGTCGTCGTGTGCCTGCTCGGCGGCGATCCGTTCGATGGCCATTTGCAGCCCATGGCGGGCCGCACCGTGAACCAGCACGCCATCGAAATCCGCAGCCTGCACAACGCGCAGGACGCAAGCGCCTGTTCGCTGCTTTTCGTGCACGCGAACGAGAAACCTAACTGGCCGCAATTGCAGAAAACGCTCGCCGGCAAGGATGTGCTGACGGTCAGCGATTTCGACGGGTTCGCGGCATCCGGCGGCATGATCGAATTCATCCATGCGGATAACCGCATCGGCATCAAGATCAATGTCGATGCGGTGAACGCCGCGCATCTCACGGTGCAGGACCGCTTGCTCAAGCTCGCAAGCGCCGTGCACACAGCCAATACGGATTGACGGCGATGCGCAGGGGCCAAATGTCCATACGCGCGATCCTGTTGCTGATTATCGGCGCGCTGACGCTAATGATCGGGTTGTTCGCCGCGCGCGAGATGTACGGCAATTGGCAGCGGCTTGTGAGCATTCGCGCCTTGAAAGACGCATCCGCAATCAGCGATCAATTGTTCGATGCGACGGACAAGCTTTCTGTGGAACGCGACGTGACGCTCTCCCTGTTGCATGCGCCCGACGCCGACAGCGTGTCCGATCTGAAGCCTCGTCTTGCCGAAACGCGGCGGGCTTCCGACGCGGCGTTGCGCGCGAGCATGGCGGCGTTCGATCGTTATTCCTTTCCGGAACTCGGGGGAATGCGCGATTCCATCCGCA